>JBLMXX010000568.1:0-10194 GCA_050257995.1 Acidobacteriota bacterium
CGAGACGACGCGAGCGCCACGCCCAAACCGGAAAAACCAGAAAGAGCGCAAGCGTCGGGAGCGCCAACCACAACGGCTGGTGATAATAACGCCAAAAAGCCGCTAGCCCGGTGAGATGGACCAGTAGGACCACCGCGAGCGCAGCGGGGGGCAGTGGGGATTCGTCAGGTCCCTGGCAGAGTGCCAGCGCGGCCAAATGCCGTTGCACCAGAGATCGCATGGAGAAACGAGTCACGTTGAGGCGCGGGGTCATGCGTCAGTTCTCAAAACGATATTTCATCAGCGCCTAATCGACAAAGCAGTATTTCAAAAGGGTCCAGACCGCCACAAATGCATCACTCGAAGAGAAATCTGATCAACGCGAGGAGCGACTTGAACCCGTCTCGAAACCGCCTTAGTTTTTTTGCGTTGCGGGGCGAATAGGCTACAGGGACTTCGATGATCCGGATGTGTCGCTTTGCGAGTTTCACTGTGATTTCCGGTTCAATCTCGAAACCATTAGAGTGTAAATGCAGTTCCCGCAGGAGTGCTGTTGGTACTACTTTGTAACACGTTTCCATATCTGAAAGGCGTGTCCCCGTCAGCAAATTGGTCACTGTTGTCAGAAACTTGTTGCCAAGGAAACCAATGAGAGGCTGCTTGGTCAGATCACGAGCACCGTATACCACCTCAGCACGATTTGCTTCAATCGGCGCCAGCAAAGCACCATAATCGGTCGGGTCATATTCTGTGTCAGCGTCTTGGATCACCGCCAAGTCACCCGAAGCGTATGCCAGTGCAGTCCGGATTCCTCCCCCTTTGCCGACATTATATTTATGATGCACAATTATCAGACGTGGGTCGTGATAATGAGACAGGATTTCTGCGGTTCCATCGGTCGAGCAGTCATTGACAGCGATCACCTCGCCGACCTGGGGAGTTCCTAATACTCGATCCAGGCATTCCCTCAATCCACGCTCCTCGTTGAAGATTGGCAGCAAGACAGAAAGTTTCACAACTCCAATGACCCCCTTTACCTAGAACTTTGGGTTTTCCTTGAGGAGATGAACGAACCGAGCGACCATCAAGATAGCGAAGGCCAGAGAATGCAGCGCCACTAGGATTGAGGCTCCAGGAGGAATCTGCCCCATTATATGCGATTGTCATATGAGGGCAAAACGCGCGAGGAGAAGTAAGGACCTCACCACTACCCTCCCGGTCGAGGGGCAAGCAAGATTAGCGGGATAGGAGAGATTTCAATTCTGTGGGGGAGAGCGCACGCGTCTTTTTCCAGATGAGGGGCATGGGATGATCATAGACGGTGAAACTCTCGTCCGCGTGCCCCCAGTTCCATAAGGTTAGACCAGGCTCCGGTATCGAGACCGGCGGAGGGACCGGCAGTCCCGCATAGGCGAATGTCTCGTCGGCAATGGCGATCTTGCCCAGCGCCGGCGCATTCCGGGCATAGTCCGCCAGCTCAAAACCGAGTTGACCGCTGAAAAGAAGCTGATAATACCGCGAGGAAATTGGATAACGGATCGGCAGCCGCGGAATGGTGGTGTAGAGGCGCTGGCTCGCCAGCAGGACATATTCGCTGTTGGCAAGCGTCTGCACAAGCCCTTCGAGCTTGGCGGCGTCGTCCGCATCGTACATAGGCAATTGCTCGAGGTGGTAATCGCTCGGCGCGCGTATCGTCCCGTTCAATTGCATCGGGTCAGGCAGAGTATCGTCCCAATGCTCCGTCGCAATGGTCGCCCCCGCAGGAACGTTGGCGTAAATCCATCGCGAGATCTGGAGCCAGGGATGCTCGCGCGAGTATATCGAAATAAACGCAAGGGCGTAGAGGAGGGATGGGAGCAGGACAATAGAAAGAAGAGCGTACGGGGCGACCCGTAAGACCCCCTGCCCTGCCCCGGATGCAACACCGCGTGACCGGAGGCCGGACAGCAAAGACTTGAATCCGGCTGCGGCCATCAGGAACATAAAGGGCAACATGGGCAGGAGATAGCGCAGGTACTTGGCATGTTGTGCGCCGATCGTCAGGAAATAGACCAGCGCCCAGGACATGAGAAACCCGTTGTTCCAGGCGCGCGTGCGCCACCACTGCCACACAAAGAGCGCTGTCCCCATCCACGCAAAAATCCCCATTGGCAAGCCCATACCCCAGACAGTGCTCTGGCTGATTTGATATACAAAAGGGATCGTCCCGGCGTACTGGCGCGTGTAGGGATAATCGAGCCAACCGCGCGCGACCAGCGCTTCAGTGCCGACCTGTCCAAAGTAGCGGATCGGGTCGAGAAGCATGTAGGGCTGGGTGAGGACAAAGACCAGTAACGCGGCGCCGAGGATTCGGGCGAGCATCCGCCGCGTGCTCCAGACCTCGGCAGCCCAACCGCGCACGACTGCTTGAACTCGACCTCTCCATGTTGAAGGAGGATAGCTCTCGAGATCAGCGGATGAAATCGGGATGCCGCCACCGGTCATCTGCTTATTTGCGCGTGCTACGGCGATGACGATGGGGACGATTAAGGGTGCCGCCGTAACCTTGGTCGCCATTGCCAGTCCCAAGCCGACGCCCGTCCAAACGGCATCCCGCCTCCTCCCTGTCTCGGCCAGGCGCGCCGACAAAAAAACGGTGCCCGTCACGAGCAAGGTAAGCAGGGTATCGACCGCGTAGAAATGCGAAAGTTGGATGTGCAAGACCGTTACGGCGACACAAGCCGCCGCGACGAGCCCGATCGCACCATTGTACAAGCGACGCCCGAGGAAAAAGATTAGGGTGATCGTGCCGAGGTCAAAGAGCGCGGAGAGCACTCTACCGAGCAAGCCCAGGCCGACGAAAAAATCTTCGCGCCAGGGGACCCCATAGGGACCGCCGGGCGCCAGGAGACTCAACGCTCGCAAGAGGTAAATGGGGAACGAGCCATAAGCAAAGAACTTTGGGTTGAGCGGGCTCTCGGAAGAGAGAAAAGTCAGGAGATCCGATGGCCAGGCGAGCCCTGCCGCGACGAGGACGATCTTGCGCTCGTCGGGATGGAAAAGGTAACCGCTATCCCAGGCGAGACCATACAGCCGGGAAAAGGCCGCGACGACCAAGATGAGAACGAGTGCCGCGTACTGCCATTTATCCCTTTTCACTTACGGACCGCTCTAAATTTCGCCGGATTCCTTCATGTCCCGGACTCGTCCCAAGAACTCGGGGGAATGCAAAAGCTCAACCTGCGCCGCCGTTTCCGCCTCCGCCGACTCAGAGGCGTTGCGCTCAAAGGACCGGTCCACCAGCCGCTTGGCGAGCGCGATGGCGCGCGGAGAAAAGTTGAGGTCCCGTTCCGCCCAACTGCGCGCCAACCCCATCAGATCGCCCGGCTCGCTGACGCGATGCACCAAGCCGATCCGCTGGGCTTCGATGGCGCTGACATTGCGCCCGCGCAGGATCATTTCCTTCGCCGCGCTCACGCCCACGAGGCGCGTCAAGCGCTGGGTGCCGCCCAACGCCAGCACCATGCCCAGCTTGATTTCCGGCAGACCGAAAATCGCGCGTGTGGAGGCGAGACGAAAATCGCATGCAAGAGCCAGCACAACACCCCCGCCCAAAGCCAGCCCGTTTACGGCGGCGATCGTTAACTGCGGCAGTGCCTCCCAGGCGTCGAAGGTGTCACGCCATTTCTGGATTTCGGCGCGCGTCTGTTCCGGCGTAAAGGACTCGCCGATGCGGGTGAGCATATCGATGTCCGCCCCCGCGGAAAAGGCGCGACCGGCGCCGGTCACGATAACGGCGCGCGTCGTCTCGTCGTTGCGCAATTGGTTGGTGAACTGGCGCAATTCGTCCATCAACTCTATGTTGAGACTGTTCCGCGCGGATGGGCGGTTGAGCGTAAGGACGCATAGGTTTTCAGTTGTTTCGACGCGGAGTATTTTAAAGGCCACGGGTCCCCTCTAACTCTATCTCTCGGCTCTAACTCTCTAGCTTTAGCACCGCCATAAATGCTTCTTGCGGGATTTCGATGTTGCCGAACC
This sequence comes from Acidobacteriota bacterium, assembly GCA_050257995.1. Classification (GTDB taxonomy): domain Bacteria; phylum Chloroflexota; class Anaerolineae; order UBA4142; family UBA4142; genus JBLMXX01. Next base: position 3,997 of record JBLMXX010000568.1, read on the forward strand.
GCTTCATGCGTTTCTTGCCCGCTTTTTGCTTCTCCAATAGCTTGCGCTTGCGCGTAATGTCGCCGCCGTAGCATTTGGCAAGCACATCCTTGCGCAGGGCGCGGATCGTCTCGCGCGCGATAATGTGACCGCCGATCGCCGCCTGGATCGGCACGGGGTACAACTGCTGTGGGATCAATTCCTTGAGCTTTTTGGCGAGGGCGGCGCCGCGCGGATAAGCGTAATCCTTGTGCACGATCATCGAAAGCGCATCCACCGCCTCTTCATTCACGAGCACGTTCATTTTGACCAGGTCGCTGGAACGATAGTTGGCGAACGTATAGTCCAGCGAAGCATAGCCGCGCGTTCGCGATTTCAGCTGGTCGTAAAAATCGATGATGAGTTCCGAAAGCGGCATGAAATAACTCAGCATCACGCGCTGCTCGTCGAGGTACTCCATCTTGTCGAATGTGCCGCGGCGAGTGACCACCAGGTCCATGATTGGACCGATGTAATCTTTCGGCGTGAACACCTGGATCTGCATCCACGGTTCTTCGATCTCGGCGATTTCCGAAGGGTCGGGCATCTCCGCGGGATTGTCCACCGTAATGATATCGCCGGTGTTCTTGAGCACCCGGTATTCCACGCTCGGCGCGGTGGCAATGAGGTTCAGATCGTACTCACGCTCCAAGCGCTCCTGCACGATCTCCATGTGCAAAAGGCCGAGGAATCCACAACGGAACCCAAAGCCCAGCGCCGCGGACGTTTCGGGCTCGAAGGTCAACGAGGCGTCATTCAGCTTGAGCTTGTCGAGGGCATCGCGCAAGAGGGGAAAGTCGTTCGTCTCCACCGGGTAAAACCCCGCAAAGACCATCGGTTTCGCGGGGCGATAGCCGGGGAGCGGCGCCGGAGCGGGATTGGCAACGTGCGTAATCGTGTCGCCTACCTGGATGTCGCGCACGCTCTTGAGCCCGGTGGCGACATAGCCCACCTCGCCCGCGCCCAACATCTCGCCGGCGACCATTTTGGGGCGGAACACGCCCACTTCGAGCGCGTCGATTTCCAACCCCGACGACATCAATTTCAGTTTTTCGTTCTTGGGTAACTCGCCGTCCACCACCCGGACGTAGGCGACGACCCCTTTGTACGCGTCGTATTTCGAATCGAAAATGAGCGCGCGGAGAGGAAGCATCGGGTCCGCCTGCGGCGGCGGAATGCGCCGGACGATGGTCTCGAGAATCTGGTCGGTGCCGGTCCCCTCCTTGGCCGAAGCGCGAATGATCTGGTCGTTCTCTACATCGAGCAGTTTCTCCAGTTCGTGGGCAACTTCATCGGGGCGTGCCGACGCGAGGTCGATCTTATTAACGACCGGAACAATCGTCAAGTTATGATCCAGGGCGAGGTAGAGGTTCGCCAGGGTCTGCGCTTCCACACCCTGCGTGGCATCGACGACGAGGATGGCGCCCTCGCAAGCCGCAAGCGCACGGGAGACTTCGTATGTAAAATCGACATGTCCCGGCGTATCGATCAAATTGAGTTCATACTCTTTGCCATCTCGCGCGCGATAGAGCATCCGCACGGCTTTGGCTTTGATCGTGATACCCTTTTCACGCTCCAGGTCCATCTGGTCCATCACTTGATCGACCATTTCGCGTTGGGTGAGGGTGCCCGTGGCTTCGAGGAGACGATCGGTCAAGGTGGACTTGCCGTGATCGATGTGCGCGATGATGCAAAGGTTACGAATGCGTGACTGGTCCATACCTTTGCTATTATACCACGCCTTTGATGGCGCTGCTAATGAGTGGGGAAACGGATTATACAATCGGGGAGAGAAGAGCAGCAGGAATGAATCATCTCGGCCCCGTCGCGTGCCAGGCGCCGTCGCGGAGGATGATGTGCCCGCGCGCGCTCAATTCGTCGAGCAGCCGGTGGAGGAGCGTAAGCGGGTCGGTGTCGAGATAGCGGGTAGCATAGTCTGCAAAGGCGGGGATGCGGGGAGCGTATGTTTCCAAATCGTCCGCCCGAATACCGTCTTTGAGCATCAACGTGAAGATGAAATACTGCTTGACGGCGTGCAGTGCCATCTTCTTTGGATCGGAAATATAGGCGTCGAGCCGGCCGCGGACGCGGTGAAAATTGTCGGCGACGTTATAAATGGCAGGCCCGTGACCCGGGAAGACCGCCACCGCGTTCAAGCTGGCGAGTTTGTCAAGCGAGGCACGGGCGTGAAAGAAAGCTGCCTCCCCATGCACGGCGATATTCACCGCGCCCATATCCCCTTGCCAGATGGCATCGCCGGAGAAAATGACGCGCAGTTCGGGACAATAGAGCGCGATGCCGCCTGGTGAATGGCCCGGAGTGTGCAAGACCTGGAGGGTCCAATCGCCGGCACGGAGGATGTCCCCCTCGTTCAATTCGGTATCGACCGGGAAGAAAGTGGCACTTTGATCGAGGTAATCGAGCCAGGTTAGATAGCGGTCACCGGCGCGCAGCCACCCGGCTTCGACCGGATGCATGGCCGTCTTGGCGTGCGAAGCCGAGCGGAGAACATGGGTACCGCCGATGTGATCGCTGTGGCAGTGGGTGTGGACGATCGTCGCGAGATCGCGGACACTCACTCCATTCGATTCGATCAAGCGCTGTGTATCTGCGGAATAGGTCTCGTAGCCGGTGTCGATCAGCAGAGGCGCTTCGCCCTCGAACAGGACGCTGTTGCTGTTCAGCCAGCCGCGGGAAATGAGGTGGACGTTACGGGGAAGGTGCATAGGTCAATGGTAATTCGCTGCAATCGGTTATCCGGGAATGGGCGTGCAAATAAATTGTCAGATAGTCCTCTGGTCAGCCACACCGAAACAGCAATGTCGCGGCCACAAGACTATCTGACGATTTGACTAATTGACCAACCGACTAACGGGAGGAGATGAGTTTCGGCTCGTACTCGGAGACAATTTCGCGAACGTCCATGATCTGTGCACCGGCTTTCTCAAGCGCCGGGACCAGGTCATCCTTTTTGACGCCCTGGATCTTCATTGTGATTTCGCGGTGTTGTGTATCGCTGGCGACAAAAGTGGCAACGGCGATGATGTTCCCACCCAAGTCCGCGACCTGTGCCGACAACTTGGCAAGTTCACCTTTGACTTCGGGAATCCGCATGGCCACGCGTACGCCCTTTTCGCGCCCGCCGAGCGCCTCCGCCATCGTGCGAAAGATATCCGTCTCGGTAATGATGCCGACGACCTTTTTCTCGCGGACAATGGGCAGACTGCCGATTTTGTGGTCGACCATGATCCGGGCGGCTTCTTCGAGCGGGCAGTCTTCGCCGACGGTAATCACGCGTTTGGTCATGACGTCCTTAACCTGTAATTTCGAGAGGAGATAGTGGACCTCGAACACGCTGAGTGAAGTAGCCGGCGAGGGTGAGGCGTACAAGAGGTCCTTTTCGACGACGATGCCGACGAGATTCCCTTCCTTGTCCACCACGGGCAAACGCCGGACCTTCTTCTCGCGCAGTAACTGCAAGGCATCTTCAAAGGACGTTTCGGGATGAACGACGATCGGGTTGGCGGTCATTCTTGTGCGCACGAGCATGGAGCACCTCCACTGTATTCAAGTAGAATCAGGAGCGTAATGGTTCTACCTTAAATATATCCCAAAGCCGTCCAGAATGCAAAGTGGATAGGCGCTGGGCTGCCTTACTTTTCCTCGCCGTGGCGGAGCCGGTCCTTGAAACGGGCGGGAAAGCCGCGCACCGTGCCTTGCGCGACGATCTTTTGGTCCGGATTGGTGCAGACCATTTCCACCCGCGCCCACCCGCGGCGCGTGTCCACTTCTTCCACCGTGCACGTGGCTGTGATCGTCTCGCCGACGAATACCGGCGCGAGGAATTCGAAGGAGATGTCGGTTGCCAGGATCGCCGCGATCCCGCCGATGTGCGTGAGGAGACTGCCGACCAGCATTCCGGGCACGATCCGGCGCGCAAGCCTATGGGCTTTGCAGAATGCCTCGTCGGTGTGATAGGGATTCACGTCCCACGTGATGCCGACGAATTGCGCCACGTCGGTTTCGGTAAAGGTCCGCGAGAACACCGCCGTTTCGCCGACAACAAATTCCTCAAGGGTGCGCTTGAGCATGGCCAATCCGATAGGTAGGGGCGCGTCACCCTGGCAACGCCCGCCAGGGCAGTTGTGAAACGCTCTACACGTTTCACAAGGCGCCCATACGCGTTCCCCAAAACGCCGGCGCGCATTTCATGAATCGCCCGTGCACTCTTCATGAATCAGCCGCACGCGAGCGATTATTTGGGGAATTTGCCTTCGAAAGTGACAACCGTCGTGCCCTTATCAGTCTTGAATTCGGCAGAGCCCTGGGATGCCCGGACGGTGTATCCGAATCCGGCGGCCGAGGGATTGGACGGCGCCTGCCACCATTTCGTGATGACGTCGCCCGGATTAAGGCCGAGATTCTTGATCCGCGCCCCGGACGTCACTGCCAGCGAGGTGAACACCTGCGCCGTGTTGTAGACGACCGCCACGCGGAGTTGGTTGGTCGCACCGCCCGGAATAGACATGGTGTCTGCGACGATAGGAGAATTGAGGGTAAAGAACTCGTTGGGCGCGGCCTCAAAGTCGCTGGCAAATTTCAGGGATGTCAGCGTGACGGTGGTCGCGTTCGGATTGGTCACGTCGAAGACATACGACAGGACCAGAGGGATGTTCAGGGTCGAGACGGCCGGCGCCGGAGTGGGCGTGGGAGGAGGAGCGGGCCAGGGAAAATAACCAGCCACTTCGACGCGGTTCAAAGTAACCGTAGGTGACTTGAATTCAGCCGCGGCGGGTGCAGCCGGTGCCGCGGTGCATGCCATAACGCCGATCGCCAGCAGAACCAAAAGCGATACCGTGAGAATTTGACGCATGCCGCCTCCTTCTTCCTTGTTCAATAAGGTGATTAGGTAAGCCAGCGTTTTCGCCGCTTGTAGTGCTTGACGTCGCGAAAGGATTTGCGCGTGCCGAGATCGGTGAGCCCGAGGTAAAACTCTTTAATATCCTGATTGTCCCGCAGATCGTCTGCCGTCCCATCCATCACCACACGCCCCGTCTCTAACACAAAGGCATACGCGGCAACGGTAAGCGCAAGCTTGGCATTCTGTTCCACGAGCAGGATTGGCAGTTTTTCCACCTGATTCAACTGCATGATGATAGCGAATATTTCTTTGATCATGAGCGGTGCCAGCCCCATGGATGGCTCATCCAGCAGCAGAAGTTTGGGCTCGGCCATCATCGCCCGGCCCATCACCATCATCTGTTGCTCGCCGCCGCTGCAATATCCGGAAACCGTGGTGCGGATCTGTTTCAGGCGCGGGAAATAATGGTACACGCGGTCCAGCGCGGAGCGGACATTGGTGCCCGAACGCCGCAAGTGCGAGCCGACCATCAGGTTCTGCTCGACGGTGAGGTGCTCGAACACGCGCCGTCCCTCGATCACCTGGATGATGCCGGCCTTGGCAATCTCCTCTGCCGACCTGCGGTCCACCCGTGCACCCAGGAACTCGATGCTACCGTCGGTGACGGCGCCATCCTCGTGCTTGAGCAGGCCGGAGATAGCCTTGAGGGTCGTGCTCTTGCCGGCGCCGTTCGCGCCCAAGACGGCGACGATGCCGCTGGACGGGACCTGGAGCGAAACGCCTTTGAGCACGAGGATCACCTCGTGATACATCACTTCGATGTTGTTCAGCTTGAGAATGGCGCCATTATCCATTTCAGTAACCGAATTTCAGTGATCGGTAATCGGTATTCAGAGAGCCGCGGATTGAACACTGAACACGGGACAACGAATACTGGATTTAATAACCCAACCAGGAAGCATACTTGTCAGGCCATTTTGCTTTCATGTCAATCGCCTTGATCAACTGCGGCTTGCCGCCTTTGAACGTATAGATGCGCACGGTGCTTCCCGGCCGATGGTCGGTCGCGGTAAACGTCATCGGCGTCACGCCCATCCCGATGTCCTCATTCTGCAAAGTCTCGAGCGCCGCCTTGACTCCGGAGCCGGTCAACTGCCCTGCCTTGTCGGCGCGCTCCAGTGCTTTCTTCAACAGGGTTGCATTGGCCCAGGCTTGGAGTGTGCGGTTGAGCCGCTGGTCTTTCGGCACACCGGGATTATACTTGGCACCGCACGCCAGCACTTTATCCATCCCCGGCACTGCTTCGCCGTAGAATGCCG
>JBLMXX010000569.1:0-3759 GCA_050257995.1 Acidobacteriota bacterium
TCCAGCGGCCACAGCCGCCGCACGATAAAGTCGGAGGTCACCACGCGCCCCGCGTTCCGCATGAGGATGTACAGCAGTTTCGTCTCCAGCGGCGTCAGCGCGACCCGCTTACCGGCGACGATCGCCGCTTGATGCGCATAGTCCACGGAAAGAAAATCGTCGACCCGGATGACCGGCGCGAGCGCGTAGCCGAAATCGCCCACCCGGCGCAGCACCCGCTGCACGCGCGCCACCAGCTCGCGCAGACTGAACGGCTTGGTGATGTAATCCTCGGCATACTGCTCGATGCTCCGGATCACCGTGTCCTCGTCGCTCATCGCGGTCACCATGATGATCGGAAGGTCGCTGAACTGCTCGAGCGCCGCGCACAACTCAAACCCGGTCATCCCCGGCATGCTGAGATCGATGAGGGCGAGGTGCGGCAGGCCGCGCCGGGCGATCACCTCCAGCGCCTCCTTGCCCGACGTCGCGATCATGACCTCGAACCCGGACATTTCGAGTTTGAGGGAGATCATTTTGAGGATTTGCGGATCGTCGTCCACCGCGAGGATCCGCTGCGGAGCCGAAGAGGGAGCGAGTGCCGCATCAGAGAGGGACATGGTTGATAGACCTCACTCAGACAGGCAATGCTCAACTTCCTGATCTAATTATATCGCGCTCCGCGTACCGAAGCAAATGCGCGCGTGTAGAAAGGTAAAGATAAAAAGGACCTCGGACTCATTGACATTGGCGCAATCTTCGCCTCTCCTGGCGGACGTGGTTTTTGGCGGAAGAATGAGTCTGGTCGGTTTCAATCTGCTGTACAAAAGCAGGCGACAACGCCGTCTGGGTCAAATCTTCGTCGACCTTCAGCCGGTTGTGATCAGGCGGGGGAGTGGCTTGTGCTGCAGAATTAATTTCATCGGGCTCAAGCCCGGAATTCAGCCCCTTGCCTGCGCGACCCTGGCATCAAGAGAGACAACCTTCGTTAATCAAACCAACGGCGCTTTCATCCCGGGCCCGCTCATCTACAAAAAGACCTATCCGCTTGCGCCCGCTCGGTCCATCAGTCCCGCGGACACTGCAATATTGGAGACGTTCATCCCAATACCGGAGGATGCTCCCCCCACTTTTTCCGGTTGGAGCAACCTCTTGGCTTGGGAAGTAGCGCTGCGGGTCAGTGCAAATGGCGAGCCGGCGTGGAATGCCTCATACCCTGTGACAGTATATCTCTAGAGGAGTGCCTTATGAAATCGAATGCTGATGCACCTGAGCTCACCCTCAAAGAGCGAAGAGCGCGTCTCCAACAAGAGATCAACAAGTACGTTGCCAGAGGGTATCGAGTCGTGAAGCAATTAGATACAAATGCTGAACTATTCGAGCCTCAAGTGCCCGATAGCCCAAAGGGAGATACGGAAGGTATATATATTTTCAGTGGTCCGGATTGGATGACCCACCCGCCATATTGGCCGCGATTCGGTGAGCAGTTGCAGGAAGGAGGAATCTTCCTGGCAGTGGACATCCACGGGCACATTGGTCGTCGGCGAATCCGAAAAAAGTGAATGATCGGGTAGTGACGATTTCAATCGTCCATAGGGAACGCCCGCCGCGGCGTTCCCCCGAATTCATTCCTCCCCCCGCGCCAACGCGCCCCCACGTAGTGACGAATTCATTCGTCCGTAGGGAACGCCCGCCGCGGCGTTCCCCTTCCCCTTTCCGTACGGGCGATTCACGAATCGCCCCTCACCCTGCCAACGCGCCCCCACCCACCGGCATCAAGATCTCCGTCCTGGTTTCCTGCGGCGGCGTCTCCGGTCCATCATAGTACAATTCGTACATGGCACCGGTGGGTACATACCCCTGCGCCTGGACCCATTTTCCGAGCGCGTCATACGCCGCGCCGAGTTGGTCATACGGACCGACGTGCATCACCGATGCCAGCTTGCCGCCGGGGAATTCGCTTGGTTGAATCTCGCCCTTGCCCGCGAGCTTGCGCGCGACCGGAAAGCCGATTTCAAGGTCCAGGTTTTGCATGTCCATGTTGTGATACGCCGTGAACGGCATCCCCGCGGGCTGCTCGCCCAACTCCGCCAGGTACTGCATGATCGCCCCATAGATCTTGCCGAACAGCGCCGGCAAATCCTGCACGGCCGCGTGCGTCCGCACCGACAACACCGGTTGAGCACTCTGTTCTTTCACTTTACATTGGTACTCCATCTCACATCCTCCTTTCTCCCACTTCCCCGTTTCACGTGTTTACCTGTTTACCCGTGTACCTGTTTACGCTCCACGCTTCACGCTGCACGTTTCACGTTTTACGCATTACGTTTCACGTGTCTCCCCCAATCACCCAATCTCCTACTTACCACTGACCACTACCCACTTCACGCTGTCTCACCACTGCCCACTACCCACCAACCACTCTCTCACCACCTGCGCGAACGCCTCCGGCTGGTCCTCAAACACAAAGTGGCCGGAGTTCGCGATGACCCGAAACTCGGCATTCGGAAACAGGTCGCTGTACATGCGGCTGGCTTTCTCCGGTTGCAAGTCCTTCTCGCCGTGAATCACGAGGACCGGCGCGCGCACTGCTTGGAGGGCGGCGCGATAGTCGTGCTGCAGTCCCATGCTCATGTACATCGCATGCACCATCCACCCTCCGGCGGCGGACCCGTCGGAATCGGTCGGAAGCGCAAACCCCTTGCGGCTCGCCGCGACCGAATAATAGCGCGCGAACTCCGCATTGAGCGCGGCGAGCTCCCCCTCGCTTCTGCCAAAGATGGAGCCGTAATCGAGGTAACGCTTGAGGTAGGCGTCGTACTCCTTCTGCACCTCCTCCGGCAAAAGCGGCTTGACCTGTGCAAACAGCCCGCCGCTCTCCGGCGGCATCACCAGCACCTCCGCCGGTGCCACTAGGATCAGCGCTTGCACGTGTTCGGGAAACTCGGCAGCGTAGAGCGACGCGAGAAATCCGCCGAACGAATGCCCGATGAGGATGATCTTTTCGTCTCCGAGAATTTGGCGGATGCGCTCGATGTCCGCGATCTGCGCGCCGATGCCGAGCGTCCGGTCGAGCGACTGCATGTTCTCGTAATAGTTGGACGACGTGAACTGGTCGATCGGGCGCGAGGACTTGCCGCTGCCGCGCTGGTCGTAGTAATGAAACCGGTAGCGCGTGGTCAGCGCATCGAGACCCTTCAGCGGTTGGGCAAATGGAAATCCCGGTCCGCCGTGAACGACCAGCACGTTCCTCCCCGCGCCCGCGGCAAAATGATATAGCCGGATGCCGTTTTCGACGGTCCAGTAATCCCCGTCCGCCGACGGCGGCGGCGCCAGGGACGCGCTCAGGTTCGTGCCTGCGCGCACCATTCCGGGTTGGTACAACGGCTGCTGCATCGCATACCAGAACCAAACGCCTCCGCCGATCCCCGCGATCAGCAAGACCGCTGCGAGGATCAGGATCACCTTTTTCATTCGACCTCCCCTCCCGCTTTGCCGTCGCCGGGCTTGTACTGCTCCGCGATCGCGCTCGCCCACGCGCGCACCGTCTCCCGCAGTTCTGCCGGTTCCAGCACCGTGACGATCGGGCCAAAGCCCAGCGCCATCGACGTCGCCCACTGCAAGTCCGGCATCTTGAGTGCGACCACGACCCCGCCGTTGGGCTGCTCTTCAAACGCGTCCCAGGTCGGGCCGAGATCGCGGGCGACCTGCGCGGCGGGCGGCGCAAAGCGCAGCCGCATGGTGATCTTCGCTTCCGATTCGAACGCGCCCGTCAGGTGT
>JBLMXX010000570.1:0-3942 GCA_050257995.1 Acidobacteriota bacterium
GGCCGGCAGCAGTCCTGCTGACGCGCTGGAAGCAAACGGCGCGTGGCAAACTCTGGACTCGCGTGCTAGCGCTTGGTACGTGGTCGGGACCGCGGTCAGCACAGGGGTCCATATGGAAGTCTGGTTGGATGCAAGCGACATATCGAGCTTGGATATGTCGATTTATGCCCCTAATCAACTGGATAACTTGAACGGTTCCGCCGCAGGTCATGGGACAAGCAACAAATTTGCGCCAGGGCGCTTGCATTGGAGCGGGGGTGGTTCCAATGCGGTGGCGGGCAATTGGTATGCACGCGTTAACAATAGCGGATCGTCCTCAGTGCAATACAAAGTCACCACTAATCAGCAGCAGATTGCGCCAAAAAGTTGTGAGAGCTACTGGGAATTTCTCCCCAGCGGTGCGTACGTCTACTGGACAGCTTGCCAATAGGGCATCACAAACCGGCAAAGAGTCCCGTTTACCGTGGATGCATTCCGTTCCGATTCCATCGGGCTTGTTCGAGCATGCGGACGCATAGAGGCGTTTCATCAGAGACCTCTACGCGTCCGTACGATTTTCAGGACCGGAGCACGCGCGTTAAAATTTAGTTACGGTATCGATTTTTTAAGGTGAGACTCTTGCGTCTGCTCATGAGTTGTGTTACACTAGCCTACGAAATATTGTAGTGCCGTGTTTTTGAAACACAACATACAGGGTTTGGAAAGATGCATTTGAGAGCGTGTCCATACTTCCAAGCCCTGTTTTGCGCCTCGGCACCAAGAACTTTCATGGTGGAGATCATCGATGCAGTGCCCTTATTGTGGTAAAGAACAGAACCGGGTGATTGACACCCGCGAGTCGGACGAAACGATTCGCCGCCGGCGCGAGTGCACCAGTTGCAGCAGACGGTTTACGACGTACGAGCGAATTGCCCAGACGGGATTAATGGTCATCAAGCAGGACGGTCGCCGCGAAGTGTTTGACCGTCAAAAATTGTTGGGCGGAATTGTCAAAGCGTGTGCCAAACGCCCTGTGTCGATGGAAGCCATCGAAGGTATTGTGGATGAAATAGAGCTGCAGCTTCACGCTCTGGCGAAATCGGAAATCGATTCACAAAAAATCGGGCAGATGGTCATGGAACGCCTGCGCACCCTTGACGATGTTGCCTATGTGCGTTTTGCGTCGGTCTACCGCCGCTTTGCCGACCTGGATTCCCTCGCCATCGAGATCCAGCGCCTGAAGGACAAAAAGCAGCGCGAGGCAGAAGAAAAACTCCAAGTGAAAATGGCAATATGAAATCCATGCCGCTACTCAATAGACGACCTCTACTCTTATCTGAAATCCACCGGTACATTATCCTCAAACCAATTGCTTTGTAGATTCTAATTTGCGAACCTCTGTGGGCAGGCAGCCGCTTCCCTCAGCGGCTCGCCTGCCCTGTGTTCTTCCCACACGCCGGCATGCCATTTGCCTCTGCTTGGAATGCGTGCTCAAAGGAGAATCTCGCCATGGATCGTCTCGACGTTCACGTCAACCCGGCATCCGCCGAGTCAGCGGAAAGCCCCGCGCGCGTGCATCCGCCTATACAACTGACACCCAATGCTCGCGTCGTATTGGAAAAGCGCTATTTGCGTCGCGGACTGGACGGCCGTCCAGTGGAAACGCCGGAGGAAATGTTTGACCGGATCGCGGGGACGGTAGCGGCGCCGGACACGCGCTATAATGCCGACGCCGCCCTTACGCGGGCCCGGTTTTATGAGCTGCTGACCACGCTTCGTTTCTTCCCCAACTCGCCTACGTTCACAGGCGCCGGCACGCCGCTCGGTCAGTTGGCTGCCTGCTTTGTCCTTCCCATCATCGACGACATGGGGCGGGATTCTCGCGGCATCTTTTCCACGCTTCGCGCGGCCGCGCTCATCCAACAGACGGGTGGGGGCAATGGATTTTCATTTTCGAGCCTGCGCCCGCGCGGGGACCGCGTGAATGCGAGCGGCGGGGTGGCGACGGGTCCCGTCGGTTTTCTGCGGGTGTACGATACGGCTTTCGGCGAAGTGGCGCAGGGAGGCACGCGCCGGGGGGCGAACATGGCAGTCCTCCGGGTCGATCATCCCGATGTCTTCGACTTTGTCCGCAGTAAAGAAGTCGAAGGGCACATTAGCAATTTCAACATCTCGGTGGGTATTACCGATTCCTTTATGCACGCCGTGGAGAACGACAAGGATTTCGAACTTATCAATCCCCGCGATGGCAAAGTTTGGCGCACGATCCGGGCGCGCGAGTTGTTCGACGAGATCGTCAAGCACGCCCATCACAACGGCGAGCCGGGCGCACTTTTCCTTGACAGCGCGAACCGTGCCAACCCGGTGCCGCATCTTTACGAACTCGAGGCGACAAACCCATGCGGCGAACAGTGGCTCGGTCCATACGAGAACTGCTGTCTCGGCTCGGTCAACCTTGCCCAGCATGTGACCGGTGATGGCAAGTTGGATTGGGCGAAACTGTGCGAGTCGGTCGAGCTTTCGACGCGCTTTCTCGATAACGTCGTCGACGCCAACAAGTACGTTCCCGCCGTACCGGAACTCGCGGAAGCCGCACTCCGGGCTCGCCGCATCGGTCTTGGCATCATGGGCTTGGGCGACGTGATGTATCGTTTGTGCGTGCGCTACGGCTCGCGAGCGGGGGAGGAACTGGCCGGTCAGATTATGGAATTCGTCCGCTATCATTCCATGGAGACCAGTATTGAACTGGCGCGCACGCGCGGTCCGTTCCCTGCCATCAAGGGTTCCCTCTACGATCCCGAAAACCTGAAATGGTCGCCGCCTGCGCCACTCGAGCCGTTCACGCTCGATTGGGGGCGCCCGGCGTTGGACTGGAACAAGATCGTCGAAGGGATCAAAGCATACGGCATCCGCAATGCAGCGCAGACGACTGTGGCGCCAACTGGAACGATTGCGACGGTAGCGGGTGACGAATCGTACGGCTGTGAGCCGGTTTTTGCCCTCGCCTACACGCGGCATGTGAACGACAATGGCAAAGATCTACGGCTGAATTACGTCAGTCCCCTATTCGAGCATGCCTTGATCGGCGCGGGCGTGGATGAGGCGACCCGACAAAAGATTTTCGAGCAAGTGCGCCTGACCGGCACATGCCAGGACCTGGATTTGGTACCGGAACACGTCCGCAATGCGTTCGTGGTCGCGAGCGATATTATGCCCGAAGAGCACGTCCGGATGCAGGCGGCGATGCAGGCGTTTGTCGACAACTCGCTTAGCAAGACCATCAACTTCCCCGAGACGGCGACGGTGGATGACGTGCAAAACGCTTATTTCCAGGCGTGGAGGTTAGGCTGCAAAGGCATTACAGTCTATATTGCCGGGACCCGCGAACAGGTCGTGCTTGAGACCAAAGAGACGGCGTTGAAAAAAGGCAAAGCGGATAACGCGGCGGGACCGGAATTCGTGGTGGCGCAGAAGAAACCGCGCAATCACACTTTGCAGGGTCAGACCTACAAAATCGAGACGCCGCTTGGGACGGCTTATGTGACGGTCAATCGAAATGGCGAGAACCAGCCGTTCGAGGTCTTTTGCAATGTCGGCAAGGCAGGGTCGGACACGGCGGCGGTAAGCGAAGCGATTGGTCGCCTGATCTCACTCGCCCTGCGGATGCCCTCGCCGCTCACTCCGACCGAGCGATTGCAGGAAGTTGTCAACCAGCTTGCCGGGATTGGCGGCGGGCGCCCCATGGGGTTTGGATTACAGCGAGTGCGTTCGCTGCCGGATGGTGTTGCCCAAGTGCTTGGCGAGGATTTAGGCAAGCCGCGTGCGGCGCACCACGAGGAACACGCGTCCAAGCAGCTCCAGTTGTTCCAGGTGGGAGACCTGTGTCCTGAATGCGGGCAGGCATCCCTCGTCAGCGAAGAGGGCTGTCGTCGCTGCTATTCCTGCGGACACAGCGAGTGCTAA
>JBLMXX010000571.1:0-4447 GCA_050257995.1 Acidobacteriota bacterium
GCAGGCCGTAATCCTTGAGGAATTTCTCGTGATTGTCGTGCGGGCGGTCCGACATACGCATGGCATCCGTACCGCGGCCGATGCCGGTGACCTGGACGCGCGGCAGTCGACGTCCGGATGCCTTTTCAAGTTTTGCCAGTCCTTCGTCACTGCACAATATGGTCGCCGCGGCGCCGTCGCTCATCACGCAGATATCGAGCCGCGTCAAGGGCCATGCGACCATCGGCGAATTTCGCACGTCCTGTACCGAGAGACGCTGATGCTTTTGCGCATATGGGTTGAAGAATGCGTTCATATAGTTCTTGACGGACACGTGCGCCAGCTGTTCGACGGTCGTTCCGAACTCTTTCATATGCCGCGTTACCATCATCGCATAATAGCCCGAATAGAAACCGCCGACCGGGTAATCGAAACTGACGTCACTGGCCAGAGCGATGAACTCATTCCCTTTCCAGGTCTCGACGTGCGACATCGTCTCGAACCCGTACGCGACGCATACGTCCATATAACCGGACGCAATCTGCTTCCACGCCTCCTGGAAGCAAATGCCACCTGTTGCCCCGCCCCCTTCAACGCGATGGCTCGGTTTGGGGCACAAACCTAAATAGTCTTGCGCCATGATCCCCGCCATCAATTGGCGACTAAAGTGGTCCGAAAAGTACGACGAGACCGAACCGTCCACAATTTCAGTAAAACCTCTAAAATCCAGGCCCAGATCGGCGATGGCGTAATCGTACGCCTCTTTCACGACCGCCTGGAAAGTCCTGTCCGGACGCGCCTTGGCAAATTTAGAAACACCGCCGGACACGGCATAAACCGGTCTCATTCCGATTCCCTCCTTGGAGTTCGAGATTGCATCTCGCCGGCTCTGGCAGGAGATGCTGCTTTCGATCTGACCGTCTACGACCTCTTTAGTATATCGCGAGCGGCGGATTATTCCAAATCAAAGCATCGGTTTTTGACCCGCCCTCCGAATCGCGGTACAATCCGGATATGTCTCCTCAGAACAAGCATACGGCACGTATCGTCGGAGTGCTCAACGCCGGCGTGCTTGCCGTCCTCGCCGTTTTCTTCTTTCTCAAACGATCACGGCACGAAAGATCGGTACGGAATCAGGCAGAGAAAAGAGCGAAGGAATCAGACGCTAAATTCCAGCAGACCCAAAAGGAGCTCTCCCGCCGTGCCGAAGCCGAAGCCATTTGGAGCACCGTGGGCAAAACGGTGATTGCCACGCGCGATCTCGACGAGATATTGTCTATGGTCATAGAGACCATCAGTCGAAGGATGCAGGTGGAATCGGGATCGATATGGCTCTCCAGACCGGGGACCGAGGAACTGATCGTCGCCAGAACCCTGGCGGGGGACGCGGGACGATTCGCGGCGTACCGTCTCCATCCCGGGCAGGGGATCGCAGGTTGGGTCGCCAAGACGGGGAAACCGGCGCTCGTGATCGATCCTACTCAGGACCCGCGCTTTAATCAGCAGATGGCGCTGCAGATCGGTCTGGTTCCACGCTCCATTCTCTGCGTGCCGCTGATTCTCAAAGACAAGACTTTCGGCGCCATCGAATTATTGAACAAGCGCAATGGCGAGTTTACTCAAGATGACCTGGGGCTCATCGAGTCCATTGCCGCGCCGGTTGCCATTGCCATTCAGAATGCGCGGCTGGATGAGCAGATCCAGACCCAATACAACGAGTTGGCAGACCTATTTCGCCGAGTCGAGCGGGCGAAGGCGGAATGGGAACTCACCATCGATACGATCGACGAAGGGATCACCCTCGTGGACGCCAACTGCCGGATTCTGCGTGTCAATCGCACGCTGGCCGAGTGGCTCGGTACGACGCCACAGTCGCTCGTAGGCAAGTATTGCTATCAGGTTATCCATGGGACAGAGGCTCCTCCCGCCGCCTGTCCCCACGCTCGACTTACGGCAGCGAACCGCGACCCATTGGAAACGGAGATGGACGAGCCGCGTCTTCACGGGACCTTTCACTATAGCGCTTTTCCGCTCCAGGACAAAGATGGGAAATTGATTGGCTCGGTCAACGTGTTGAAGGATGTGACGGCGGAGAAGCGCCTGCAAGCACAAATGATCCATTCCGAAAAGCTGGCCGCGATGGGCCGGCTGGCGGCCTCGCTGGCGCATGAAATCAACAACCCCTTGCAAGCCATTCAGGGATGTCTCGATCTGGCGCAAACCAGTGCAGGCAATTTGGAAAAGCAACAGCAATATTTGTCGATGGCACAAGACGAGTTCAGCCGGCTGACGAACATCGTCCAGCATATGCTGGACTTTTTCCGCCCATCCAAAGGGACACGGTCATCCGTCGATTTGCACGCCGTGGTGAGCGATGTGCTCTCGTTGAGCCACAAGCGTCTAGAACATGCGAAGGTACAAGCCCGCCTGGAATGGGATTTCGCCATACCTCCCATCAGCGGCGTAAACAATCAGCTCCAGCAGGTCTTTTTAAATCTGATTCTGAACGCCGTCGAAGCAATGCCGGAGGGAGGAGAAATAGAGATCCGTGGCGGGACGCAGACGCTGGATAGAGAATGGCTCACCGTCGCCTTCATAGATACAGGAATCGGCATCCCTGGCGACGAGTTGGACAAGATTTTTGAGCCGTTCTATACGACCAAGCCAAATGGGACAGGGCTGGGGCTGGCCGTCTGCCGCAATATTGTCACGAATCACGGGGGGCGCTTGAGCGTGGACAGTGTCGTCGGTCGTGGGAGCACATTTACGGTATGGCTGCCCGTCGACGAAGGATGAAGTGCGATAAACAATGACCATGGAAAATATTCTGATCGTTGACGATGAAAAGAACATCCGCACCGTAATCGAAGACGCGCTCACGGCTGAAGGATTCAAGACCCAGGGTTTTGCCAGCGCCGAAGAGGCGCTGCAAGCCTGCGAGCAGACCCTATTCGACCTCGCCTTGCTGGACCTGAAACTGCCCGGGAAAATGGACGGCACGGATTTGCTTGTCGAAATTCACCGTCGCTGGCCGCAGACCGTCATTATCATGTTGACGGCCTATGCGTCGCTGGATTCTTCCATCGCGGCGCTGCGGAACGGTGCGTACGATTATCTGGTCAAGCCTGCCAGTCTTCACCAAATTGTCGAAAGCGTCAGCCGGGGGCTGGCAAAAAAACGGAGTGAAGCCCAGCGTTATGAGACCATTGCGCGCCTGGAAGAGACGCTGCGGATGTTAAAACAGGACGATCTCGCCCAGCCCGGTCAAGTCTCCGAACGGTTCGCCCAAGTCTCGTCGCTGACGATTGACCGGCAAAAACGGCTGGCGGTCCTGGATCGAGAGCCGTTGGCTCTTACGGCGACAGAGTTCGACCTGCTCGATCATCTCGTCCGTCATTGTGACCGGGTTGTAACGGCAAGCGAGTTGGTCAAGACGATTCAGGGCTACGACCTGGTCGAAGCCGACGCTCGCCCCATTGTTCGAGTGCATATCCAACGCCTGAGACAGAAACTGGGGGACGACCCTGAACACCCGCGTTTTATCTTGAACATCCGCGGGCGCGGATATCGTTTTGCCGGATAGCTAAAACGTCGCTCGGGTTATGGCTCGCATCGGATATCACCCCGGTGCGAGTTTTTTCTTTATCGCTCGCCTGATACGAAACCGTTACGCAATTGCAATTCAAATTAACCCACTTGAACGGAGAATTCGCTATACTGGTAGAGAACGGATGAGCCCCATGGAAAAGAAACGCATACTCTTGGTGGAGGATGATGCAAGCATCGCCTTCATTGTCCGCGAGCACCTCTTGAACCTCGGTTCGAATTATGAGATCGGAGCGGCGTTCTCGGCAGAGGATGCCCTCCGGCAGTTCGGGGAGGGTGTTTGGGACCTCGTTATTACGGACAACAAAATGTCCGGCATGACAGGACTGGAATTGATACAAGCCCTCAAAGACAGATACCCCGGCGTGGTCACGATTCTAGCCACAGGGTATGGATCAGAGCAAGTGGAGCAGTTTGCCAATCAACTGAACGTGTTCCGCTACATGGTCAAGCCATTCCCCCTGGCGGATCTCAATCGCGCCATCCAGGATGCGTTTTCGTTAGCCAACCTTCAATGATGAAAGGTCAAATGGATACTCGGATATTCTCCCATCCTTCCGGAAACGGGGTCGACCACAGCCCCTCACAATCTGATCCCCACTTGCAGCGGGAAACCTTTGGCTGGCAGGCCATAACCGATGAACAATGGCACGCCATAGAGGCCCGTTTGCCTAAAACCTCCCGCTCTGGCAGGGAAAAAGCCTCCACCGGGGATGACCGCCGGTATTTTGAAGGCGCACTCTGGGTCTTGTGGAACGGCGCTCCATGGAGCAAATTGCCGGAATGCTACGGGTCCAAGCACACCGTCCAGCGACGCCTGAGCCAATGGGCAGCCACCGGCGTGTTGCTGGACCTCTGGCGG
>JBLMXX010000572.1:0-5278 GCA_050257995.1 Acidobacteriota bacterium
GGATGAGGGTGATGGGAATCATCGTGACGATGGGTGCCAGCGTGTGGACCCATTTGTCTGCATTCTCCGGCACGATGTCCTCTTTGGTGAGCATCTTGATCATGTCGGCGAAAATCTGCAAGAGTCCGAATGGACCCACGCGGTTAGGACCCAGGCGGTTCTGAATGCGCGCCACGACCTTGCGCTCGACCCACGTCAGGCCGAGCATCAAAAAGGGCGAGATGGCGACGAGGACGACGACGACGATCAGGCCCATGATGAACGCGCTCAGGACGTTCTCGGCGTCGGTGCGCAGACCGGCTCCATGCAATAGCCCGCGAATCCAGGCATCCAGGTTAAGATAGATGTTCACAAAAAGATCGTTGAGAATGTCCATAATCAGTCCTATTGTCTATTGGTCGAATAGTCAATTAGTGCAATAGTGCGTTAGTGGGATTGTTGGGTAGTCAACTGGTCGATTGGCTCATTGGCACATTGACCAATTGACCTACACCCACTCCAACAAGCCCTTGCGCCAGGCGTACGCAAGCGCCATGACAAGGATGCCAAGGAAAATGACCATCTCGATGAGTGCAAAGGCGCCCAGTGCATTGTACGCGACTGCCCAGGGGTAGAGGAACACGACTTCGATGTCGAACACGACGAAGATGAGCGCATAGATATAGTACTGGATGCGGAACTGCACCCAGACTTGCTGCGCCTCTTCCGGAAAATCCTCGAACTCGAGGCCGCATTCGTACGTCATCTTCTTGGATTTGTTTGGTTTTTTGGGGCGAATCAACCAGGCGAGAATCAGAGGAACAAAGGGGAAAATAATTGCCACGAGCGCAAAGAGGGCGATCAGTCCGTAGCTATCAAGCACAGTGACTACTCCTTCGTAGAAGCTGGGACGGCCTGAGCCGAACACAGCCATTATAGCACAGTCGTCGTGATTTACAAAATAAAGTACCTGTGAATTATATCGCGATAAAAAGCGAAATGCAAATCGAATTTGGTTCTGCCCGGACATTTGCGAGGATATGCTATAATAGCCCGCGTGAGCCAGGAATTCCAGCGAATCCAAAACCCCGACCCGCGCGCTTGGGATGATTTCGTCCTCGCCGGCGGGGGACATCTGCTCCAGTCGGCGGCGTGGGGAATATTAAAGTCGCGCTTTGGCTGGACTGCCTTGCGGCTTGCGCTCGGGCAAAATGGTGCGTGGATGGCAGGGGCGCAGGTCCTGTTCAGACGCTTGCCGCTTGGGCTGTGCCTGGCGTATGTCCCGCGCGGTCCTGTAGGCGACCCGTCTCAGAGGCAACCCTTCGCGGTGTTGTTGGACGCGCTCATCAGCGCTGCGAAAGCGCGCGGCGCGTTCGCACTCAAGATCGAGCCGGACTGGCACACTCCTTCTGTGTGGACCTTACCCCTCGCCGGCGGACCGCAACCTTGGCGGGTGGAGGCAGGACTGACGATCCAGCCAGCGGCGACGCTCCACGTCGATCTCACTCCTGAACCCGATGCCATTCTCGCGGCGATGAAACCCAAATGGCGGTACAATATCCGCCTGGCAGAGCGCAAGGGCGTGAGCGTGCGGCAGGGTGGTGCTGACGACATCTCGCGCTTTTACCGGCTGCTGGAAATCACAGGCGCGCGCGACCGCTTTGGCATTCACTCGCTCGACTATTACCGCGCGGCGTTCGACCTGCTTCAAGATCACGCCCGCCTGTTCCTGGCAGAATATGAGGGCGAACTGCTCGCCGCGATTTTCGTGACCGCTTTCGGTGCGGACGGCATTTACCTCTATGGCGCGTCTGGCAACGCGCACCGCGAGCGCATGCCAAACCATGCCGTGCAGTGGGCGGCGATGCAGTGGGCCAAATCCCGCGGTTGTACGCGTTACGATTTGTGGGGAATTCCCGATCCTGAGGGCAAGGATAAAGAAAGGAGCGGTGAAACCCCATCGCGGAATGAGGGTTCGCTTCCCGAAGGGCTGTACCGCTTTAAGCAGGGGTTCGGAGGAAAGGTGGTCCGCTATGCCGGTCCATGCGACATCGTCTTCTCGCCATTCAAATACCGGGTTTACCGGCAGGCGTTGGCGCTCCGGCAGAACAGGATGGGGCAATAGTACCCGTACTGGCATCAAGGCGACAGAACGAAATCTGGGGCAGAGCGTCCTTCCTGCCCCAGTATGATTTCCTCTCCTGCGATATGCTCACGCGTCATTTGTCATAGTCGTCATCCTCTCCCACTACTTTGATGGTGACCTTGAGTTGAGAATAACGCGCTTTGCCTGTCGTGATGATATTGTTTATCGCCTTGTGCCTGGCTAATAACCGAGGATCTCCCTATGTCAATCTCTCCAGAGTCACGGACTCTGGAGAGATTGACATATTCGTCCTAACCACGCATTCCTAAACGAACCGGGGACCGCGCGTATGTTTACCGGCCGGGCGGGAGTCCGGCATCGGGCTTGGTATAGTCGCATACCCCCGCGGGGAATATCTTGGTTAGCATGACCTGCTGCACCGGGCTGGGTGCCCAACTCCCGTAGAAACCGCGCGTGAGGGCCTGGCTCACGGGAATGAGCTGGCATTTGAAATAGCTTTGCTCGAAGGGACCACCGGCGACCCGGCGGGAGGTCGAGTGGAGCTTGAACTGCTGGGTGCAGGCGCCGGGGGGATTGCTGTTCAGGATGCCGTCCCAAACGTTCGGACCGGCGGCGAGTTGATTCCCCGTCTGGTCGAAGCAGCGGTCCGTCGCACCCGCGGGCTTGTTGCCAACCACGCCCCGCTCGGGATGCGCCTGTATGTTCACCATCCACTGGTCCATGACCGCCAGCGCTTCGGGAGTTTTGTCCGGTCGCGTCCCGCCGTTATAGGCGCTGAACCAGATTACCTGGTTGCTCGCGTTCCCATTCGCATCCAGGATGCGCTGGCGGGAAGCAAACGACTGGTGCGAATTGTGCATGTCCAGCACGTTCTCCAGGTAGGGTCGCCAGTCGATGATGGGAAGGTTGATGTGACCCATAAAGACCAGGCCGGATTTGTAAACGGCTTGCATCGCCTGGAGATTTCCGGACGTGCGCGGCGCGGGGTTGTTGAGCGGGTCCGTGCTGTAGATTTGGTTGCGCCGGCTCCACGGGTCCCAGTTGGTGAGATCGATCACGCCGGGCGGATAGAAGGGCGAGCCCTCCTGGACCATGTCTTTGTCTTGCTTCCAGCCGCCGATCATCGCGTTCAACTTTAGAAATTCATCCGGGGTGATCTGGCCGCTCGCCACCGCCTGGAGTCCGTATTGCACGCCGACGTTGTCCCAGTAGCGGCGCGCATAACCATCCGGACCCCTTCCGACGATATTCACGATGTCGGCAAAGTGCGTCCACTCGGTCGCGGCAATCGCAGATTGCGGCTCGAACAGCTGCTGGTTGGGGGCAGATCCATACAGTGGGTTGAGCGCCAGCGGTGCAAGACCGCGCCAGCCGTTGATGCACTCGGTCAACCCGGGCTTGCCGCCATTGTATTGGTTGGGCAGGGTGTCGCTCGCATTCAAGCCCTCGATGAGCGAGCGGTTCGTCCAGGTTTTCCATCGTGGGTTGGTCGCGTCGAGCACGTCAAAGTAGAACTCGAGCAGCTCGCAGTCGCCCACATGGACGGCCTGAGTGACCATGTCGGGGTACGAGTATTCGGGGACGAGGGCGTCTAGCAGGCCGGGATGGTTCTGGGCATAGACGTACTGTTGGATGGCGCCGCCCGAGCCGCCCACCCCCACCGTGTACATCGGCGTATCGTAGCGCTCGATAAAGCGCTCCTTGACCATCAGCGCGGTTTCGCCGCCCACCTGCAGGTTATAGTGAGTGGCGGTGCGCGTGCCCGTCGAATAGATCACGGCATAGCCGCGCCCCAGGGCGACGTCGGGCAACATGCTGGACATGCTGGGATTGCCCTGGCTGTGACCGATGGCGACGCCGCCGTCAAACACGTACAGCAGGCGACCGCTCCACGCATCTTTTTTCAAGGTCCAGGGACCGGTGTCGCGGGGTGCGAGCATGGCGATGCTGTAGATAAAGCGATTGATGGTGCCGCGTTCCCAGCGCACGACAAAGTCGACCGTCTGACCATTCAGCGTGGTCGTCGTCGCCATATCGGCCGGGCGCGCCATGCCGGGCACATAGTCCTTCCACGCGCCGCCCGTGGAGCGGTACTTGAAGACGACTAGAGTGGGCACGCTGCAGTCGCGGCTGTATCCGATCAGATTCTTGGCGGCGTCAAACACCTTGGTGCCGGTCACGGGGTCATCGGGGACCGGCTGGCCGAGACCGGAGGTCATCACCGTGCAAACGAAGGGATATTGATGGGGACCGGAAAAGACGGGACCGGTGATGGGATAGTTCGTGAGGGTCAGGTTCACGGTGTCGGGTCGCCCTTCACCCAGACCGTTGGGCTTGACCGTCACCTGGTTTGCTCCGACGACGAGCCCATCGACGACGCCGGTGAGCGTGCGAGTGTTGGGGATCGGCGTAAAGTGATCCGTCTGATCCTTCCCGTTCACCAGGACGGTGACTTGATGGAGCGGGACGATGAGGGGCACCTCGATGTGGAGCCGGGCGTCTCCACCGGTGACCTGCTGGGGCGCGCTCGACACAACGTCGACGTGAAAAGAGGCTTTGCCGGGGGGATCGACTCTCTGAGCTTGAGCCATGCCGGTGCTCAGAGTCAACAATAACATCACCGCGAGCAGCACGGAAAACCACCTGGCGCGATTCATTGTTCACCTCCTCGAGGGGATGGCCCTCGCGTTAGCCACGGGACGATTTCGAGCCGTAGGACTCTAGGGCTGGCTGGTCTTATGCTCACCTCCTTACCCACCTCAAAAACAGACCACCTGCTGTCAGCCCGCGCGCGGGTCAGACAACAGGTGCAGGTATGGCTTGAGACGATTCCACGTTGAGCATGATCGCTATTCATCCCGGCGGAGAATAACAGCCGGCGAACCCGATACTCTCATTATATCATACGTTGGCAAGTGACCTGCCGCTCTCCTTTTGACAACCTCGCCCATCGACGCCGCAGTCCGACCATGCTGAGGATCCAGTCCAATTGAGTGGGACTGAGGACAATGGTCATGACCATCGGCACGAGGACGAACAACACACTGCCGGCGAGGAATGGAGCCAGCAAGAGAAAGGGTTCCGTGCGCTGCAGGAGGACAGTTCCGAAATGCCGGATCATGTGGACGGTATGCTACACCCGTTTTCTGCCCGAGTCAAAAGGCAGGGTTGAGGAACAACAATAGCCCTCGC
>JBLMXX010000573.1:0-14250 GCA_050257995.1 Acidobacteriota bacterium
ACCGGCATCAACCCGCGCGTCGTCGCGATTCAACATGGCTGGTGGTTCCCGGAGGTCAAGAGCCCCGATCACGGCTGGAAAGAATCCAATTCGAATATTCTGACGGATAATGACCCCAAGGGCTTGGACCAGGCGATGGGCGCGAGCAACCTCCGGGTGCTCTTGTGCAAGATTTACCGCGTCGAGGAGACACCGTAATGGTCAAAGAATATGCGCTGGCTGTGGATACGGTCGCGTGCTGCGGCTGTTTGTCCTGCTCGGTCGCGTGCAAACAGGAACATGATCTCCCGGTGGGGCCGCAGTGGGTCACCATTTACCGCAACGAGCCGCGGCTGATCGACGGCAAACCGCAATTGCGCTACACCGTTTCGCACTGCATGCACTGCCACGAGCCCAAGTGCATGGATGCCTGCCCGGAGAACGCGATCGCACGGCGCGCGGATGGCGTGGTCTTGATTGACCGACTCGTGTGCAACGGATGTCGAATGTGCATGGAGGCATGCCCGTTCGGAGTAATCCAATTCGACGAGGAAAAGGGAATTGCACAAAAATGCGACTTGTGCGTTGACCGGCTTGATCGAGGCAAACAACCGGCGTGCGTTGCCGCGTGCATCAGTCATTGCATTTATGCCGGAGAGGTGGCAGAGGTCGCCAGGAAGGTCGGCCAAAGTCGACTTTTGCTTTGGCACAAGGAGGTTGTCTGAGAGCGGGTTCGTGTAAAGGAGGTGACGCGGCGGGATTGAATCCATTATTCGCGCAGTGCTGCTCGTAGGAATTCAACCTCAGGAGGAGGGGACATGGTAGTTCGTAGGACCATCGTGTTCAGTGCGATTCTCATCGTCATTTGCCTCTTTGTGACCCAGTATGCCCCACTCGTTGCAGCCGCCCCGCTCGATTGTACGGCACTGACCACGGAGAACTTGCAGTTGAACAACACCCAGATAACCAAGGCCGCATTGGTGACAAAGGACCGGTTCTATCCTGTCTATTGCCTGTTGCAAGGCAAAGTCAACCAGCGCACTGGTGCGGACGGGAAAAAGTATGCCATCGGCTTTGAGTTGCGGTTGCCCTACGCCTGGAATGGTCGGTTTCTGCATCAAGTGAACGGCGGCAATGATGGGGCAGTCGTTCCCGCCGAGGGCGGTCCGAGTACCCCAGGCGACCTTGGCCGTATCTCCGCGCTAGGGCGCGGCTTTGCCGTCTTGAGCACGGATTCCGGACATGACGGGAACGACCCTGCCAACGCGGAATTCGGATTGGCGGCTGGAAACGCCTTTGGATTGGACCCGCAAGCCCGGGATGATTACGGCTACACGGCTAACGGCACGATGGTGCAAATTGCCAGGACGATCACCGAGCGATATTACGGTACAAGTCCAGCGTACTCTTACATGTTTGGATGTTCCAATGGCGGGCGCCACGGCCTTGTAGCGGCCGCGCGGTATGCCGATTTATATGACGGTATCCTGGCCGGCGACCCGGGGTTTGATCTCCCAAAGGCGGCGGTGCAGCACGCGTGGGATGTGCAAAGTTTCCAGATGGCAGACCCCGACATTCGCAAATCCTTTTCCCGCGACGACATGAAATTGGTGGCTGACAAAGTGGTGGAAAGTTGTGATGGCCTAGACGGCGTCAAGGATGGGATCGTCGCGAACGTGCGGCAGTGCCAGAAAGTGTTCAAACTCTCGGACCTGAAATGCGCGGGCGAAAAGAATGCTACCTGCCTGAGTGCCAACCAGGTCACTGCCCTCGAACGCTCGATGGGCGGCCCCAAGAACTCGGCAGGCACACAACTCTATTCCGACTGGCCTTTTGACGGAGGCATGGGCGGGGGCAATTGGCGGTTGTGGAAGCTCGAAAGCAGTGTGCCCCCGTGGAACAACTACCCATTGATCGGCATCATGGGCGCCGGCTCGCTTTCCTACATCTTTACCACTCCCCCCACCAAGACCGCCGGTGATCCAGCATCTCTGCTGGCCTATCTGACTAAATTCAATTTTGACACCGATGCTCCCAAGATCTTTTCCACCGACAGCACCTTTACCGAATCGGCGATGGACTTTATGACACCGCCGGATGTCGCGGACCCCAAGCTAACCGATTTCAAAGCCAAAGGTCGCAAGCTGATCGTCTACCACGGGCAGAGCGATCCCGTCTTTTCCGTCAATGACACCATCCAGTGGTATGAAAAGTTGGCGAGTAACAATGGCGGCGATGCCACCAGTTTTGCCCGGCTGTTCGTAATTCCCGGAATGACGCATTGCTCCGGGGGACCTGCCACCGATCAGTTCGACGCGCTCAGCGCGCTGATGACCTGGGTCGAAGCCGGTCAAGCGCCTGATCAGATCATCGCGTCGGTCAGCCCCACAAGCCCGGAGGTGCCGGCGACGTGGAGCAAGACACGCACGCGACCATTGTGCGTGTGGCCCAAGATCGCCAAGTACAAGGATGGCGACAAGGAGAAAGCCGAAAGCTTCCAGTGCGAATTGCCCTAACAATTCTCAAAGGTTGAAGAGGAGGGAATCCCCATGCGAACGTCCAAATCACTTTTCGTTTCTGTTCTGCTCTTGGTTGCTCTCGCCCTCGCCCTGTCCGCTTGCGCGGGAGCGGCTCCCACTCCGACCGCGGCGCCTCAGCCGACCGCCGCAGCGCAGCCGGCGACGGCGGCTCCAACGGCGCCGCCCGCCGCGGGTAAGGCGCCTTCAGGAGATCCGATCAAGATCGGCGCGATTTTCCCAATTTCGGGTCAGTATGCCCCGATGGGCGGGCCTATGAATAATGCCGCGCTTCTCGTTCAGGAGACAGTTAACGCGAGCGGCGGCATTGCCGGACGCCCGCTCCAGTTTATTATCTACGACGACGAAGCCAACCAGGCCAAATCGCTTCAGTTGACCGACAAGTTGATTAGCCAGGACAAGGTCGTCGCCATCATCGGACCCATTCCGACCGCCAATGCGCAAGCAGACACCGAGGTGGCGGAAAAAGCCAAGGTGCCAGAGTTGTACACGAACCCAACTCTCGCCATCTGGCAAGGCAAAAAGTATGTGTTCCAAATCAATCACGACGATGCCAAGCAAGCGGAAGCCTTGCTCAATTACATTGACAAGACCCTGAAGAAAAAGAGCATTGGCATCCTTCATGACGCCAACCCCTATGGTACTCTAGGCGCGCAAGTCGCCTCCGCCGCGGCGGAAAAGCGCGGCATCAAAGTCACTGCCGACGAAAAATATGCCGGCACGGACACCGACGTGACGCCGCAGCTCACCAAGATCAAGAATTCAGGCGCCGAAGTGCTGGTACTGTGGGGTGTGCCCCCGGTACCGTCGATTGCCACGAAACAGTTGCGGCAACTCGGTTCCACCATCCCGATCCTCGGCGCCGATGCCATGTTCAGCCCCGCTTACATTAGTCTCGCCGGTGAGGCCTCGGAGGGGACGTACAGCGTGACCGCGCTGAATACGGACAACCCGAATCCCGTCCAGGCAAAACTGGTGACCCCCTACAGTGCCAAGTACGGCACGGTGCCAACGGTGCACGCCTCGTTCGTTTGGGATGGCACTTATATGCTCAAGGCGGCGATCGAAAAGAGCGGTGGCAAGACCGATGGAGACTCGATCGTGGAAGGGTTGATCTCCAATCCGAGTTTCGAGGGCGTGATGGGTCCGCGCAACTATACGGCACAAGACCATAATGGGCTGAGCGCCGACTCGCTGTGGATCGGCCAGGTTAAGAACGGCAAATGGATCATGCTGCCAAAGTGAGGTTCGTCTGATGTCTCCGTCCGACTATCTTCAACTGGCCGTCGCCGGACTCACCATGGGCAGTGTCTATGCACTGGTGGCGCTGGGTTACCACGTTATCCTGGCGGCAACCCGCGCCATCAACTTTGCGCAAGGTGATCAGGTCATCCTGGGAGGGTTAGTCGCGCTAACCCTCCTCACTGCCTTTCACCTGCCGCTCTGGGTAGCGATCTTGGGGACACTGATCATCGGCGCGGCCATCGGACTGCTCTACGAGCGGCTGGTATTTCGCCCGACCTACAAGATCGGCGAAGTCGCCACCATCATTGCCAGCATCGGCGTCTCCTATTTCCTGTTCCATGGGCAAGGGGTGGTGTGGGGCAGGGAGGCCAAGGCGTTTCCGGTTTTCAGCGGGCAGCAAAACGATGTGGTCGATTTCCTGGGCGCCAAAGTCCTCGTACAGAGTTTTTGGTCATTTGCGCTGCTGGGAATAACGCTTGTGCTGTTCCACTTGTTTTTCGAACGCACGATGTATGGCAAAGCGATCAAGGCAGCTTCGACGAACGCGCTCGCCGCGCAACTGGTGGGGATCAGTCCCAACCAGATGAAAGGGTACTCGGTTGCACTGGCGTCCGGGCTTGCCGCGCTCGCGGGAATGATGATCGCTCCCTTCACGCTCGCGGGAGGCGCGATCGCTCCCTTTATCGGTATTAAAGGTTTTGCAGGAGCGGTGGTAGGCGGGCTGGACAGCCCCATTGGGGTTGTCGCCGGTGGGTTGATCGTCGGGCTGGTCGAGTCGTTTGCAGCGGGCTTGCTCGCTTCCGGCTATCGCGATCCCGTGGTTTTCTCGTTACTGTTGCTCATGCTCCTGATTCGTCCATCCGGTCTATTTGGAACGCGAGCCAAAAGAAGAGTGTAAATGCCACGCCCCCACATCCTTACGAAAAGTATGGGACGATTTGCATAAGCAAATCGGGGGGCGTGGGCGTAGGCAAGGAGGATGCTTTGGTAGGACGGGGCGCATTTCTGGCGTACCTTGCCATCATTGGCGTCGCGATGTTGTTCGGTTTTGTTTTGAACAACAATTATTTTCTTCGCATCGGCACCTATATCGCCATCTACTCTATCGTCACGATCGGGCTCAACCTGCTGTTCGGCAACGCCGGGCAGATCTCGTTGGGGCACGCCGGTTTTTTCGCCATCGGCGCCTACGGCACTGCGGTCCTATCGAAAAACTTTGGCATACCGTTCCTAGCGGCTCTCGTCCTCGCCGCGCTGTTGGCAGGGTTGATCGGGGTCTTGGTCGGGTATACGGCATTGCGGCTCAAAGGTCACTATCTCGCCATGGCGACGCTCGCCTTTGGCCTGATTGTCTTTGGCTTGCTTATCGAGGTAGACTATACGGGCAGCACCGCGGGCATCATCGGCATCCCACCCATTTCCATTCTCGATTACAAGCTCGTCGCTCCCCGTGAAATCTATTGGTTTGCCTGGACCGTCGTCGCGATCGTCTACCTGGTTTCGCTTAGCCTGTTGTCCTCGCGCGTCGGGCGCGCGCTCATGGCGATTCGCGAGGATGAAGTGGCAGCCGCGACCATGGGGATCGACGTGGCGCGCTACAAGATTCAGATCTTTGCCATCAGTGCCATTTACGCGGGAATCGCAGGGGGTGTTTACGCGGCGTACATGGGAATTATTAATCCGTTTAGTTTCGGTGTCGAGCTTTCCATCACCCTGCTCATTATGATCGTCGTCGGTGGCCTGGGCAGTGTCCCGGGGTCCATCCTGGGGGTCGCGATCCTGGAAATCTTGCCGGAATTCGGACGCGAGTGGGAGAACATTCGCTTGACGGCTTACGGTCTCCTGGTGGTCCTGCTCATTGTCTTTGCGCCGAAAGGCCTGGCGGGCTTTATCGCCGGATTAGCCGACGCGATCGAAAGCATCAGGTCCAAACAGAAACGAGCATTGTTGGAGAAGGCGCCTCTTGCAGACCGATAACCCAATTTTGCAAGTAGAAAACCTGACTCGACAATTCGGCGGTCTGGTCGCGGTGGACCGGGTTAGCTTTGCGGTCTCCGCGGGCGCGATCAAATCAATCATTGGGCCGAACGGGGCAGGCAAAACCACGATCTTTAACCTCTTGACCGGCGTGGACACATGTACGGCGGGCAAGATTCTCTTCGACGGGCATGAGCTGGGTCGCATGCCCGCGCACTCGATTTGCCGTTTGGGCATTGCCCGCACCTTTCAGAATATCCGCTTGTTCCCTGACATGACCGTGCTGCAAAACGTCATGGTCGGACATCACTGTCGCAGCAAATCCGATTTCATGCTGTCCATTTTCAAACTCCCGAGTACCGCCAAGGAAGAGCGCTGGATTGTCGAGCACTCGCGCGAGCTGCTGGCTTATCTGCACCTGGAAAGCCACGCCGGTGAACTGGCAAAGAACCTTTCTTATGGGCAGCAGCGGCGTCTGGAGATTGTTCGGGCGTTGGCAACCCAACCCAAGCTGCTGCTGCTGGATGAGCCCGCAGCAGGACTGAATATGAGCGAAACGGTCGCACTCGCGCATGAAATCGCCCAGATCAGGGAACTCGGCATCACGATTTTATTGATCGAACACCGCATCGGCATGGTCATGGACATCTCCGACGAGATTCTGGTGCTTAATTTCGGACGCAAGATCGCCGACGGCACACCCACGCAAGTGCAATCCGATCCAATGGTCATCGAAGCGTACTTGGGCAGGGAGGTCTGAGGTGCTTTTAGTCTCCGATGTCACCTTTTCCTACGGGTGTATCCGTGCGCTCGATGGCGTTTCGTTAGAGGTCAAGCCCGGCGAAGTGGTCGCCATCATTGGCGCGAATGGCGCGGGTAAAACGACGCTCCTCAAAACCATCTCGGGCATCTTCCGTCCCCATTCCGGCTCGGTTACCTTTGAGGGTCAAAAGATTGACAGACTGTCTCCCGAAAAAATCGTGCGCCTGGGGATGAGCCAGGTTCCCGAAGGGCGGCAGGTGTTCGTGCAACAATCGGTGCAGGTCAACCTGGAATTGGGTGCGTTTCACCGGCGCCGCCTTCCCAAGGCAGAGTTTCACCATGACCTGGATTTTGTCTATTCACTTTTCCCGGTGCTGAAGGAGCGCGCCGACCAAATCGCGGGGACGTTGAGCGGTGGTGAGCAGCAGATGCTCGCGATCGGGCGCGCCTTGATGGCACGACCCAAGTTACTTTTGTTGGACGAGCCGTCCATGGGTCTGGCGCCCCTGATCGTGAAGGAAATCTTTGAGATTCTGACCGAGTTGAGTAACAAGGGGACGCCGATCCTTTTGGTCGAACAGAATGCCAAGATGGCGCTGCGCATTGCCCACCGCGGCTATGTGATGGAGGCGGGTCGAGTCGTATTGAATGACACGGCGTCCCGGCTATTGGAGACCGACGCGGTGCAGATGATTTACCTTGGACAAAAGTGGACGGAAGAGAAATGACAATGACCTATTCGACCATCGGTTCCGTTCTTTTCGCCAACTTGGAGACCAACCCCGATCGCCAGGCGGTGGTCTTTGGGAGCCGGCGTTATACATACCGCCAGTTGGGAGAGCAGGTCGACCGCCTGGCGGAGGCACTGCTTAATTTGGGCATTCACAAGGGCGACAAAGTTGCCGTCAACCTGCCCAACTGGCCGGAATTCGTCTTTGCCTATTTCGCGATTGTGCGCCTCGGCGCCGTCCTCGTGCTGGTCAATCCCCGCAATCGCTTGATTGAACTGAGGCATATCTTGCAGGACTCTGATGCGGTCGCCATCATTCTGCCCGTTGAATTCGAGGGTTTCGAATACTTGCCGATGATCCGGTCCCTGCGACCGGAGCTGCCGGAACTGCGTCACGTGATCGCGGTAGGAGCACGAAAGAATTTGGAATCCGAGGTTCTCTATCTCGACGAATTGATCGAGTCCGCGAGCGGCAGGCCGGTTCCCGAGGCGCAGATTGATCCTGCCGCGGACATCGCGTTCCTCATGTACACCTCAGGCACGACCGGCAAGCCGAAAGGCGCCATGATCACTCACGCGGGTTTTGTTGCGACCACGCAGGTTGCGGCAGCGCCGTTCGAGTTCACTCTCGCGGATGTCTTTTTGGTTTTGGTGCCGGTTACGCACATTATCGGCTTTTTCTGCCTCAACAGTGCGTTTTTCGTAAGGACCCGGGTGGTGCTCGTGGATATCTTCAAAGCCGAGCCGGTCCTGCAAATTATCGAGCAGGAAAAAGTGACGGTGCAGTACGCCGTGCCGACCGTGTTCACGCTCGAGCTTGCCAGCGCGGGGAAATATGACATTTCTTCATTGCGCACCGGCATGGTTGCGGGTGCGTCGGTCCCTGCCGAGCTGGTCCGCCGCCTCATCGCTATGGGTATCCAGGCGCACATCGCCTATGGCATGACAGAGAGCGCGGGCGGATTGACCGGTACTCGCTTCGAGGATGATCTCGCCGCGCGAACGGAGACGGTAGGGCGGGCGTTGCAAGGTGTAGAGTTCAGGTTTGTGGACGACCGGCGGATCGTCGTGCCAGAGGGTCAGGTGGGGGAGATCGCCGTTCGGAGCGCGGGACTGATGAAGGGTTACTATAAACAGCCCGCGGCGACGGCCGCCGCGATCGATGCCGAGGGTTGGTTTTACACAGGCGACCTCGGGAGCCGGGATGAGCGCGGGAATATTCGCATTGTCGGCAGAAAGAAGGATATGATAATTCGCGGCGGGTATAACATCTACCCGCGCGAGATCGAGGACTTGATGTTCACTTGTCCCGGCATTCTGGACGTGGCGATCATCGGCGTTCCCGATCCGGTTCTCGGAGAAAAAACCTGCGCGTGCATCCGCCTGCAGCCGGGCGCCTCCCTCGCCGAACAGGAGATCAAAGATTTCTGTCGAGGCAAGTTAGCCGACTATAAAGTGCCCGACTATGTATGGTTTGTCGACGCGTTCCCCCAAACGGCGACGGGCAAAGTTCACAGAGGCTTACTCAAAGAGGCGCTCGTCAAAGCCGGCGCGCCGGATCAAATTAGACAGAGCGGGTACAAAACGATATAATGCCGCTATTGCAGGTGCCTCATTCCATACTCAATCGGGCGCTCCATTAAGACACGGAGATACTCTTGCTTATGAGAGGCAGAGAGCAGACGCCGTCGAGTCATTTGGTGGTCTACCTTCGCTGGGCAATTCCAGTAACCGTTGCCTTGATTGGGATGGGGTATGTCCTGTTAGAGCAAGTTTGGAATCAAGGACAAAGCCTATCCTCCCCCTCGGTGGTGCGCGCCTTCATCGTCCTCGGTATCGCCAATCCTCTCGTCATCTGGTTGACTCTCATTTGGGCTGCGAAAATTGAAAACGCACGGCTATTCGAGCAAGCCCACCGCCGCGCCCTACACCTGGAGACCGCGAGCCTCGTCGGTCAGCGGATGACCTCCCTGTTGGATTTGAATTCCCTGCTAGCCGAAGTGGTCAGGCTCATCTGCGCGCGGTTTGGTTACTACCATGCCAACCTGTTTCTGGTGGATGAAGAAACCCGGGAAATTGTGCTGAAGGAAGCCGAAGGTCCCTCTGCCCAATTAATAAAGTCCCGGGGAGTGAAACTCAAGATAGGGCAAGAAGGTATTACGGGCTGGGTCGCCAGCACGGGTCGAACTCTCGTCTGCAATGACGTCAGTCAGGAGCCGCGCTATCTCAAAGTGGAGCTATTGCCCGAGACGCGAGCCGAATTGGCGGTCCCCCTCCGCGCAGGAAATCGTATTATCGCGGTCCTGGATGTGCAGAGCAACCGACTGAATGCCTTTGAGCAGGGAGACGTCACCGCTCTGGAAATCCTTGGAAACGAGGTGGGTATTGCCATCGAAAATGCGCGGTTGTTTCAGGAGACCAAGCACCGTTATGAAGCGATGGTGGCGCTGCATGCGACCTCGCTGGATATCATCGCTCGACTGGACACGCCTCAACTGCTCGAAGCACTGTTGTGTCGCGGGGCACAACTGTTGAGCGCCAAGGCGGGCATGCTCTATCTGTACAATCCCACTGAAAAATTGATCCACACACTCGCGAGTTACAATACCCGGCGAGATTGGTCGGGGGTAACGATCCGGTTGGGAGAGGGGGTGATCGGTCAGGTCATCCTCACCGGTCAGCCGATGATCAACAACGATTACTTTAATTGGCCGGGACATGCCGTCGCGTTCGAAGGCGGCACCGAGAATCGCATTGTCGGCGTGCCGCTCAAATGGGAGGATCAGATCATCGGCGGCATTGACATTTTGAATGATCCCGACGGCAGAGCGTTTGATAATGACGACATTTGGCTGCTCAGCCAATTTGCCGATTTAGCATCCATCGCCGTTAAGAATGCCGAATTGCACACGCAGATCAAGCAGTTCAGCCAGGAGTTGGAGCAAAAGGTGGCGGAGAGGACTCGCGAACTGTCGAAGGCGAAGGATGAAATTGCCGTGAAAGCGGAACAACTACGCTCGTTATGGGACAAGACCATTCGCCTCCAGGAGGAGGAAAGAGCACGCATTGCGCGGGATATGCACGACGGCGTGATCCAGTTGATCGCCGGGGCTCGCCTGGAACTCTCGGCGATACGCGTGGTCGCCGGTCAAGGACTTGCGCCGCTTGCCCTGGAAAAGATGGATGCACTGCGAGGCATCCTGGACGAAATGGAAAGAGAACTGCGACACGCCATCTACGACCTCCAACCCCCAATGCTCGACGCGGTGGGATTAACCCCGGCGCTTCAGAAACATCTGGTCGCCTTCCAGGAGCTTTCCGGGATCGCCTGCAAAATGCAGCTCACCGGGACGCCCCATCGTTTGCCCCTGGCAACCGAAATCGCCGTCTTTCGGATTGTGGAGGAAAGTCTCCATAATGTGATGTCGCACGCTCGGGCGAACAATGCATCGGTGACCCTGGATTTCTCTCCGACCCTGCTTTGCGTCACCGTGCAAGATGACGGACAAGGTTTTGACGTCAAGCACCCCAGCCAAAACGGCAATGGCAACGGGCTGGGACTCTTGGGGATGCGGGAACGCGTCAAAGGGCTGAATGGGAAAATGCACGTAATGTCAACGCCCGGCCAGGGCACCTGCCTCACGTTTCGTTTGCCCGTGCCCCAAGAGGAGGATTGAGAGATGCCTGAGAGGAAGGGTTCTGACACGATCCGCGTGTTGATCGTAGACGATCATCCGATCGTCAGGCGCGGGCTGCGGAGTCTCCTCTCTTCCTACCCGGATATCGAGGTAGTGGGGGAAGCAGAGGATGGGACAGCGGCACTCTCCCTGGTGAAAGACTTGATGCCCCAGGTCATCCTGCTGGACATTCAGATGTTTGGCGTGGATGGGATTGAAATCGCGTCACGCATTCTCCGCAGCGACCCTCAGATCAAGATTATCGTCCTAACCGCCTACGACAATGAAGAATATATTTTGGGCGCCTTTCGGGCGGGCGCCTATGCCTATCTGTTAAAGAACGGTCTGGATGAGACCGTTGTCGAAACGATCCGGACGGTCCATCAAGGCAGGCGTCTCCTTTCACCATCGTTGATGGATCAGGTGCTGAGACAACTCCACGTCCTGGCTCAAGCGCACGTCCACCGTGAACACCAATTGTCGCCGGAGGACATCCGCGTGCTCGCGCTCATTGCAAATGGCGCCACCAATGAAGAGATTGCTCTGGAGGTTCATTGCAGCGAAAGCACGGTCAAGCGCCAGATCGAAGAGATCATGGCGACGCTGGGCGCGCGAAACCGCGCCCAGGCAGTTGCCGTCGCCATCAAGGAAGGGCTGATCTAGACCCGGGTCCGGTCCAACGCACTAACACACTGGCCTGCTTTAACAAATGCAGCTTGCATTCGACAATTCCTCCGGCAGGGATATAATCAGATCGAATCGCTGTGCCGACAAGGGGGTTGGATGCAAAGAGAGATCACGCAGGCCGGCTCGCTCCTCACCGAGCACGGTTCGCTGACGCAAGTCGGATGGTCGCGCTTGCCACTGCTCGACTGTAACCTCGAGCGCACGAGTTTCTATTCACCACCCTTTCATCTCTTGCAATTTCTCCGCCTCAAACGCTGGGATTATTACGCGATCTTTACCCCGCGCCGCTTTTTCTCCGCGACAATTGCCGACCTCGGCTATGCCGGGAACATTTTCGTCTACACGCTCGATTTTGCCACCCGCCAATTACACGAAGAGAGCCTGGCGATTCCACTGAGCCAGGGGCTCGTCTTGCCGCGCAACAGCACAGAGGGCGATACGCATTTTGAGGATGCCCGCGCGCGCCTCGCGTTTCGCACGAAACCCGATCGCCGCGAGCTCGCGGTGAATTGGCCAGTCTTCGACGGCGGCAAAGGCATTCACGCCGAGATCGTGCTGCGCCCCCCACCCGGACAGGAATCTATGAACATCGTCGTTCCAATCGGGCAAAAGCGGTTCTACTACAATCGCAAGATCAACTGCCTGCCCGCCGAGGGATTCATCCAGTACGGCGATATGCGCGAGGAATTGCACCCCAATGAGTCTATTGGGTCGCTCGATTGGGGCCGCGGGGTCTGGGAATATTCCAGCTTCTGGAATTGGGCGAGCGCATCGGGATTCCTGCCCGATGGTCGCACCGTGGGCCTGAATCTGGGGGGCGGCTTTGGCGATACCTCTGCCGCGACCGAGAATTGCCTGGTCCTCGACGGGCACATTCACAAACTGGATCAGGTCAAGTTCGGATACACGGCGGGGGATTATATGCAGCCGTGGAAGTTCACCGATTCGGAAAGGCGACTCGATCTAGAGTTCACGCCGTTCAAAGAGCGGATCGCACGTACCGATCTCGTCGTCATCACGAGCGAGGTGCACCAGATGTTCGGACGCTATGCGGGTCGCGTGGTCGCCGACAAGGGGGAAACCGTCCAACTGAACGACCTCATTGGCTTTGCCGAAGAACACCGGGCGCGCTGGTGATGCGTATCTTTTTTTCGCGAGGATTACCGGTTCCGGATCAACCCCATTCCGCCAATAGTCGTGGCGAGGATGCCTAACACCAGGCCGAACGGGGTGAGCCAGTTGTTGGCAGAGCCAATGGCGAGAACGGTGAACGAGGAAAGCGTGACCGCCGTAGGAACATCCTCTGTGATGAATGACCAGGTAGGACTTGTCGTCGTGTTCAGTCCATCATTTGCCGTGGCGTACCATTCATATTGCGTCGCGTAGCCGAGACCGGTCCAGTTGACGCTGGCGGTCGAACCGGATGCCACGCTGTTGACGGTTCCAATCAATTGCCAGGGTCCGGACATATCGTATGCTACGGCAAACTGGTTCGTGGCATCCGTCAAGGACTGTGACAGGTAGGGACTGTAGGTCCAGACCTGAATCCGGTCATTCGCGGGCTGGAATTCCAGGATCCGCAGCCAGCCGTTGCCGCCGTTGGGTTCGTATTGGTAATCAGAACGCATCGAGTAGACGGTGTTGCCATTGAAGGTATCGGTACGGGAACCCGCCTGATACACGTGCCCACCCAGCAGGAGGAACAAATTCGGATTGCCCTTTAGCGCCGTGTAGACGGCCTGACCTGAAGCACTGAACGCCGCAGGGGTACCGGCAGCCAGCAAATCGTGGCAGACCGCGATACCGCGCCGGTTGG
This sequence comes from Acidobacteriota bacterium, assembly GCA_050257995.1. Lineage (GTDB taxonomy): Bacteria > Chloroflexota > Anaerolineae > UBA4142 > UBA4142 > JBLMXX01. The sequence goes on from JBLMXX010000573.1 coordinate 13,411, forward strand.
AGTTGGCCGCCAGCAAAGTATTCGCCCAGTCCAAAACTGCCGCCGGAGGCGCTGCCGCTGGGCAACTGAGGTTGATCAAGATAAAGTCCAGCCCACTGGCACTAAACAAATTATAGTTATTCGTATTGTCTGTGCCATAGTGCCCTCCATAGTAACTCTTGCCGCCAAAGCGCGAAACGCCAAACCAGGTCTCGAAGCGGGTCGCACCGGTAATAAGGTCATGGTTGCCCGGCAAAACGTTATATGGAACGTTACCGGCATCCAGGATATCGAACGCGGCGTCGGCAATCGTCCACTCGCCATCGTATGAAGCTGCATCGTTTTGTTCGGTCATGTCGCCCAAATTGTTGACAAAGGCGATGTTACGTGCGGTCTTGTTATTGACGATCCAGTTGGTCTGCCCGTTGAAAATTGTTGCTCCGGTCGGTTGATTGCCGACCATGGTGTAATACTGCGTGTCGGGCAGCAAGACCAGGCTAAACCGGGGGGAATTCGTCTTGAGCCGCCCATAGAACTGGACCGTCATCGGATTACTTTCCGGGTCTGCGACGGTAACCGTCAGAGGTGTTAAAGTTGGCACCCCGGTGGCGCCATTCGAGGGATTGTTTACGGCGGGCAGATTGGGAGCCAGATTGATGTTAAGGGGCGCGCCCGGGACCCAGACCGGACCATTGGTCAGTGTTCCCGTGGGTGTCCCGATCGAACTAGCGATCGTCGTGCCTGTGCCTTCGTTCATTCCCCAGCGACCGATCAAGCTATTGCCGCCGGTGAGCTCGGAGTTGATCGTGCTTTGGATTTCCCACTGCGTGTGCGCGACATTCCAGATGCGGACTTCATCCA
>JBLMXX010000574.1:0-3024 GCA_050257995.1 Acidobacteriota bacterium
TCGGCCCACAACCGCATCATCAAGCCGATGACATGATAACCGCGCTCGACCAGGAGCGCGGCCGTGGTCGAACTATCTACGCCGCCGCTCATCGCGACGACCACCGTCTTGCGATCGCTCACATTGCTCTTTCCGGTGGGGGCGCACGGCCGTGCGCCTCCACATGCCCCTACGTGCCCCTACACGACCCTACACGCCTTACCGTCTCAATTTGCCGACGACCTCCGCGACGGCACTCACCGCGTAATCGACCTGCGCCCCAGTGTTCTCGCGCCCAAGCGTCAGGCGCAGCGCGCCGCGTGCCACGTCCGGTGCATAGCCCATCGCGCCCAGCACGTGCGAAGGTTCGGCCGAGCCCGCGGTGCAGGCACTGCCAGTTGACGCCGCCACTCCCGCGAGATCGAGCCCCAGGACCATTTCGTCGCCGACGACACGCGGAATGACAAAACTTGCATGCCCTGGCAAGCGGTTCCTGGGGTCGCCCGTCATTTCGGCGCCGACAATCCTTTCCAAGATGCCTTCGATCAGTTTCTCGCGCAATTCGACCAGGCGCGCGTTCTCCGGCTCGCGGTCGTCCTGCGCGATCTTGAGCGCGGTCGCCATGCCGACAAGGTACGGGATGTTTTCGGTCCCGGCGCGGCGGCTCCGCTCCTGCCCGCCGCCGGTCTGCATGGGCATCAGGGGCGTCCCGCTGCGAACGTAGAGCGCGCCCACTCCCTTGGGTCCGTGGAACTTGTGCGCGCCCAGCGACAGCAAGTCGACACCCAATTTGTTCACGTCGAGGTCGAGATAGCCGCCCGCCTGCACGGCATCGGTGTGAAAGACGATCTTGTTCGCGCGGGCGATCTTGCCAATCTCCGCCAACGGCTCGATCGTGCCAACCTCGTTGTTGGCATACATGATGCTGATGAGGACCGTGCGCGGCGTGACGGCGCGCGCGACGTCGTCGGGATCGACGACCCCATGCCGGTTGACGGGCACGCGCGTCACCTCGAACCCGAATTCCGCTTCCAACTGCGCCGCCGTGTTCAAAATCGCGTGGTGCTCGATGGGAGTCGTGATGATGTGGTTGCCGTGCCCGCGCAGGGCGAAGGCGACACCGCGCAGCGCGAGGTTATCGGACTCGGAACCGCAGCCGGTGAACACGATCTCGAGGGGCTTGGCATTCAGTATTTCCGCCACCGTCCGGCGCGCCGAATCCAGCGCCTTGAGCGCGAATTGACCGAACCGGTGCAGACTGGAGGCATTCCCAAACGTCTCGGTGAAATAGGGCAGCATGGCTTGCACGACGCGCGGGTCGACCGCGGTCGTCGCCGAATGGTCAAGGTAAACCGCTTGTTTCTCCATGATATCTCGATTCTATTCCCATGTCCGTTCGATAATTCTAGCACAGCGGCATAGGGTTGTCAAAAGCCCGTCAGGATTTTAGTGCATCTCTTATCGATTGCACGAACAACGCCCCGCCGATGCCGCCGAACGAGACGAGAACCACCAGCGCTATCAAGGGCTCGGATGTTATCGTCGCTACTGCTACACCCACTCCGATGAGAAGAAATAGTCCGCCGAACGCGACCGGGGCTATTTTTGCGACATCGAAAGCATCGAGGAACGAATCCGGCACCAGCGCCACCAGCAGGATGGCACCGATAAAGAGCCCCAGTTGAATTCCAAAGAGGTAGGCCATCCCGTGCGTGGCGAACAGAGCGAGTCCCATGACGAGGGGTATTCCGGCAAAAAGTCCACCCCAGATGACGAAAAAAAGGGAATTGACGGACGGTCCTCCCTTCCGCCACGTGCGCCCGACCCCACCCAGAGCAGCACCCCCGATCACGCAGAACAGGCTCAAAAATCCGAACACGGCGAACAGGCCATTCATCGCTTGCTCCCCTTGGTCGCCGTCAGCACGGTGACCACACTGGTATCGTCTTGCACCCTCTCGATCGTCGTGCTAAATCCCGCCCGCGCCAACAAATCTGCCGACATACCGGTGAAAGATCCTGCCGCCGCGGCGCCGCCGCTGACCGCATCGAGCGCCGCGTTGAGGAAACGTCCCCAAGCATCCCGCGGCAAGAGCCGCCCCCCGTCTACCCACACCAATCGCCCGCCCCCGTCCAGGACGCGATAGAATTCGGCGAACGCGCGGGGATCGTAAATAAATTCGGGGGGAAAGGTCATGACGACGGTATCGAACGCGCGGGAGGGGAACGGGAGCGCCTGCACCGGCGCGCGGGCGAGCGAGGCGTTGGCGTGATAACGAAGAAGCTTGCCGCGGGTGATGCGGACCATCGCCGGGGAAAGGTCGACTCCCACCGGCGCATAGCCCGCCGCCGCCAGGTCCACCAGCAGGTTACCAGTCCCGCAGGGAAGCTCCAGGACGCGAGTGCCGGCAATGCGGGGAATCGCTGCGCGCGTCCACGCCCGCCAGCGACCGCGGGAGACGATAGCGCTGACGGCGTCGTATGTGAACGCAAAGGGATTATAGAAAAGGTGGAAAGCGAAACGCAGAAACGCGCGCGTGATCCGGCGAGTCAGCATCGCGATCGATTATACGCCGAACGCAAACCCTGCACAAACGACGAGGACCACTTAAACCGGGCTCCGGAGATCGACCGCCGGAGGCGCGCCGCCTTTCAGGTCGGCGTCAAAAACGGAAGAGGTCACGCAGGAGGTCGAACCAATCGAATGAGGTATGGGCATTCGTCCGGCGCGCCGGCGGCTCCGAACCGGGCGCATAGTCTCGGGCATAGTCCTGATTGCGCGAATCGAAAGCGATACCCGCCACCGCTATGCCGCGGCGGAGCAAAAGGTACTCGGCCCAGCGCGCCTGGCGTCGCTTGACGCGAAAAAAGATCCGGTCGCCGGAAAATCCTCTTCCCCAAACGCGAACGCCGTGCCGCATCAAGAGACGCTCGATCTCGATGCCGCTCCACCCGCCATCGCGATACACCCACATGGTCCAGCAGTTCGCGGCGGTGAAACAAGCGCCGAGTTCGCCGATCACTCCAACGATACCGGCGCGCGCGT
>JBLMXX010000575.1:0-4377 GCA_050257995.1 Acidobacteriota bacterium
CGGACGCGATAACTGCCTTCCAATTTGACGGCTTTCAACTTGCGCAGGCGGATGTAACGGCGAATGGTGAACGGACTGATGCCCAGGGTCTGGGCCACCTCGTTCGTGCTGAAAAATTCACGTTTCGCCGCCACACTTCACCTCACTCGCCTTTGCTCTATCTTGCTACATTCTACACTATTCTACTCTGTTTGTCAATATCTTATGCAACTTGACAGAAAAAAAGAACGCGGAGGCTTTAACCTCCGCGTTCCGTCTTTCTCCGGGTTCCAACCCGATCGCTATTTCTTGGCGCCGCCCCCGGGCTTTTGCGAGATCATTTGCGAGATGACCTTGGACGCTTCCGCCAGCGATGCCTCGCCCAGCGGGTGCTTGAAAGAGCTCTCAAACACGGCATCCAGACCCTGGAGCGCTTCTGCCTCCGTGCCGCCAAACCGCTCGATGTACAGTTCGATCAGCTTGTTGCGCTGGTTGTTCGACATAGGGGCGGTCCGTCGGGGATATTCTCGGCCTTCCTTATCGGCGGCGTTCCCGCCGGTCGCGGTCGCTCCGGTTGCCCCCGCGCGCAGCATATCTTCGGCGCTCGCCAGTCCCGCTCCGGGGAAAAGCCCATAACCCATCGCGGTGAGAGCCCGTCCGATCGCCGAGGTCTCGGCGACCTCCCACGGGAACTCGCGCTCGGCACGGGTGCCGTTCTGCTTGCGGCTCGTCGCGATCCCATGGCGGGTGCCATAGATTTCGCTCGTCACCGTGACCAGCAGCGTCAGCTGCTCGTCGTTGTTCAACAGGACCTTCGGCTCGCCGAAATCGAGCCGCTTGACCTGCTTGCGGTGGTCCTCGTTCGCCATGGCGAGTTTGCCGTCCACCGCCATGTAAGGCTGTTCGACCGCCTGCCACTCATCGCCGACCCGGTGCTGTCCTTCGAGCAAGACAATATACTCGGCAAACTCTTCGTGTGTCACCGAGCCCACCTCGCCTGCTTTGCGAGCCAGCGTCATTACGTCTTCGCGCACCATGTTAAACCTCCTCCGCTGTAACGCGCGTGCGCCGCGCGCCCAGCCTCCTTCGGGTGTCCGCCCAACCTCCGGGGTTGGTGACCGCCCGAGCTATAGGTGTGAATCGAACCGACGTTCTAATCATTATTTTAGCACAAATTTTCTATTTGTCAAATGGGTTTGACCAGGAGCCGCGCGAGGTATAGAATAGCGCTCGACATCTGCCGCGGAGGAGAACATGCCGGGAACATGCAAGGACTATGCCCATCTCGCAGCGCAAGCCAGAAACGTGCTGGCAAAAAATCGTCACCAGGGCCGGTCCTCCTGGGGCAGCCGCTCTTTCAATTTCGTCTGCCCTTCGAACGTGACCTATCCATTCCAATGGCTCTGGGATTCCTGTTTTCACGCGATTGTGTTAACGCACGTGGATGTGGGCTTGGCGCAGCAGGAACTGCTCTGCCTGCTCCAGGCCGCACAGCCGGATGGGTTCATCCCGCACATGATCCTCTGGGAGCGCGAGAAACACTTGGCGGAAATAGTTCATTATAACATTGCGATGCGGGACGACTATTTGACGGCTATTTCCCAGCCGCCCGTGCTGGCGCAGGCGGTCGAGCGCGTTTATCGCGCCGGGAAGGATGATGCCTTTCTCGGCAGCGTTCTGCCCACGACCAAAGCCTATTACCGCTGGTGGATTCAGCACCGCGACCCGGACCACGATTACCTGGTCGCGATTATCCAGCCGGATGAATCGGGATTGGATGCCCTCCCGGGTTACGATGCCTTGCTCAAAATGCCAACGCTGGACCGGGCCGGTTTGGACGTGGCGATGAAGAGACTCTTCGCCGCCTATGCCCCCTTGCGTGGCGATGAGGCGCGCCTCCTCGAGGCGGATATATTTGTTATCGAAGATGTCATGGTCAACTGCATTTACGCGCAGGGCTTGCGCGCGCTCGCGCGGCTCTGCCGGACCGCGAAGGAATTACAAGACGCGGCGGAATTCGACGAGCTGGCGAACAAGGTAGAGCATGCGATCGTGACTAAATGCTACGACGAGTCGCGCGGCATCTTTTTCGACCGTTGCGGCGCGGCCGAGGTCCCGTCCGGCGTAATTACCGTGACGTCGCTCTTCCCGTTGATTCTCGACCATCTCGATCCCGCGATCGCCAAACGCCTGGTCGAGGATCACCTGCACAACCCTGCCGAGTTCTGGCTGCCCTATCCCGTGCCCAGCGTCGCCGCGACCGAGCCGACCTTTGATCCCGAAGGCAAAACCGGACTGCTGTGGCGCGGCCCTACCTGGACCAATACCAACTGGTTTCTCGTCGGCGGGTTGCGGCAGCATGGCTATGGCGACCTCGCCGCCGAGCTGATCGATCGGACCCTGGCAATGGTCGCGCGCGGAGGCATTCGCGAATACTACAGTCCATATTCGGGGACCGGATCCGGCGCACCCGATTTCGGCTGGTCAACCTTGATCCTGGATTGGCTGGAAGAGTAGGGCGCGTCCGCTATGGCGTTATACAGATTTGTGTTATAATTCCGCCGTCATGGATGCGATCCTCACGCACGAGAACGCTGACTTTGACGCACTCGCCGCGCTCCTCGGCGCCAAAAAGGTCTACCCCGAAGCCATCGCCGTCCTGCCGCGCCGCCTCAATCGCAACGTGAGTGAGTTCTGCACACTGTACGGCGATGCGCTCCCTTTTACGCGCCAGGAGGACCTGCCCCGCCGACACTTGAAAGAGGTGGTCCTCGTCGACAGCCAGAGCCCGCCTTCGGCGCGCGGCATCCAGCAGAATGCGCGTGTATATATTGTCGACCATCATCCGCTCGCGCACGAGCTGAAAAAGGGTTGGACCTTTGGCGGCGGTGAAGCGGGAGCGACGACCACCCTTTTCGTCGAGGAGATTCGCGACAAGGACCTCTCCCTCACTCCCATTGAAGCGACGCTTCTCCTGCTCGGTATTTACGAGGACACCGGTTCTCTCTCGTACGTCACCACCACCCCGCGCGATGCGCGGGCGGCAGGCTTTCTATTGGAAGCCGCCGCCAGCCTCGCCGTGGTCAACGACTTTCTCCATCATCCTCTGACCGACCAGCAGCGCCGGCTTTACCAGCGCTTGCTGGAACGCGTTGAGACGATCGAGATTGCCGGGCATCCGATTGCGATTGCCGCCGCGCGTGCGACCAAGTACACGGAAGAGATTTCCACGCTGGCGCACCAGATCCGGGAATTGTATGATCCCGCCGCCCTCTTCCTCCTCGTGCAGATGGAAGACCATATCCAGATGGTTGCGCGTTCGGAGAGCGCGGCCATTGACGTGGCACAGATCTGCGAAGCATTTGGAGGCGGCGGTCACGACAAAGCCGCCGCGGCCTTGATCCGCGGCGGCGACCTGCGGCGGACTAGAACCAAACTGGTCAAGTTGCTCCAGTCCACGGTCAAGCCGTCCGTCACGGTACGCGGACTGATGTCGTTCGGCGTCCACACGCTCGAGCCGGGCACCACGGTTGCCGAGGCAGCGGACGTTATGCACCGGTATGGGCACGAGGGTTTCCCGGTGGTGCAGCGCGGGCGACTGGTCGGGGTCCTCACGCGACGGGAGATCGATCGCGCCACGCACCACCAACTGTCCCAGGTGCCGATCAAGAATCTGATGCAAAAGCCGGCCTCTGTGTCGCCGGACGATTCGCTCGAGAAACTGCGCACGGTGATGATCGAGTCCGACCTGGGGCAGGTCCCGGTGGTGGAGGATAAGAAAATCATCGGCATCGTCACCCGTACCGATCTTATCAAGCAATGGGATGCCGGGCGCCCCTCTCGAGCGACGGAAATGACCGCGCGGCTCGAAAAGTGGCTGCCGCCCGAGCTCTCCACCCTCATGCACGAGGCAGGCACCACCGCGAGCGAGCTGGGCTATAGCCTCTATATCGTCGGCGGATTTGTGCGCGACCTGCTGCTCAACCAGCCGAACCTCGACCTGGACCTGGTCGTGGATGGAGATGCGATTGCCCTGGCGCGACGGTTGGCAAAGAAATACGGAGGCCGCGTCCACGGGCACACGCGGTTCGGCACCGCTAAATGGATCATCAAGCCGCCGGGGCACGCCGACCCGGAAGCCGTACGAGAGCATGGACTCACCCCTCGCCTTTCGCCGCTCTCTTCGCTGGATTTTACGACCGCCCGCACCGAATTTTACGCTCACCCCTCTGCCTTGCCGGAAGTGGAACGCAGCTCGATCAAACAAGACCTCCGGCGCCGTGACTTTACCATCAACACGCTCGCCATTTCTCTCGACCCGGAGCGCTATGGGCAGCTGCTCGACCCGTTTGGCGGCGAGGCCGATTTACAACGCCGGTTGATCCGCGTCCTGCATAA
>JBLMXX010000576.1:0-2911 GCA_050257995.1 Acidobacteriota bacterium
CCTAGAGGCGCGGTCTTGATTTCATGTGCGCCCGCCCACTGCGGCACACGCGCGATGGCTTCTGCCAGTGTCAATGCCATGCGTTGCTACTGCACCCCGACTAGCGCCCCCGCGACGGCAATACCAGATAATCAATCCAATTCCGCAGTTCCTGCTGGCGAATCTCCGGAGTAAGTATGTCGTCTCCGATCTTGAGCGACTGGCGCAACTCTTTGGAATCGGGATGGCGGCTCAGTTCGATCATATTTGCCGCGAGCCTCTCGACGTCTTCCTGTGCCTTGAAAAAGCCCTCGTTCGTGAGCGGCTCTTTACGAGCGATCAAGAGGCGCGCCATTTCGTAGAGAATGTATTCGGGATGGTACTGCGTCGCCCAAAAAGTCCCCTTGCCATGCTTGACGGAAAGCGCCTGCACCGGCGTATGCTCATTACCGGCGAGGAGCGTGCCCCCCTCTGGAATGCGGGTCACCATATCAAGGTGCATGATAAATCCGTCGAACTTGACGGGCTTACCCTTGTAGAGCGGATGCACCTTACCCTCCTCCGTCAGATGGATATTGCGCGCAAATGCCCACTCGCGACCTTTGGGGTTCTTTTGCACCTCACCGCCTGCCGCCACCGCTGCCATTTGCACGCCCCAGCAACTGCCAAACTGTGGCTTGCCTACCCCATAGATAGAGCGCGAGAATTCGATCTGGCGCGTTACTTTCGGATCGTCGTGATAGATCGTCAGGTTCGACCCGGTCCAAATGTACGCATCATAGGATTCCAGGTTCGTGCCCGATGGAAGCGCCGTGTCAAGGTCGGCAATGTAAAGCGTATCGACATTCGCGTTCGGCACATATACTTTGAGGAAATCCAGGTACATCTCGTGCGCCTGCTTCATTCCGGCATCCGCCAGCACCTGGCGATTGGGCGCCGGATAGCCGTTGATAACGCAGATGGCAAGGTTATCATTTACTGTCATATATGCTCCTTTTCGTAATGTGTGAAACGTAATTCGTACAACTGCCCTGGCGGGCGGTGCCAGGGAAACGTGATGCGTAATGAGTGATGGACGATTCTATCGATTACGTTTTACGTTTTACGCAATACGCATTAAGTTTTATTCGTCCCGCTCAGTCGTTCGCGATGAACACTGACTTGTATTCGCTATAGTGCTCCAGCGCGACCATGCCCTGCTCGCGCCCGATTCCGCTCTGCTTGACGCCGCCAAAGGGCGCTTCGATGTGCACGCTGCTGCTGCTGTTAATGGACACCATTCCCGTCTCGAGCGAGCGCGCCATGCGCATCGCCCGCCCGACATCGCGCGTCCAGAGCGAGCCGGATAATCCATACTGGCTGTCGTTCGCGATGCGCACCGCTTCTTCTTCCGTGTCGAAAGGCAGGATGCCAACCACCGGTCCAAATATCTCTTCCTGCATGATACGCATCCTGGGATTCACGTCGATATAGACCGCCGGCGTCAGGTAATTGCCCTTTGCCAACGGACCCACCTTCGGGACCTCACCGCCGACGAGGCGCCGGGCGCCTTCGCTATCCCCGATGTCGATGTATTTGCAGACCGTCTGGCGGTGCTGTGGGGTGATGAGCGGTCCCATCTCCGTCTTCTCGTCGGCCGTGTCGCCCACCTTGATCGTCTTGACACGATTCACAAAGCGCTCTACAAACTCGTCAAAAATCGGGCGCTGAACGAGAAAACGGCTGCGTGAACAGCAATCCTGGCCCGCGTTATCGTACACCGACCACAGCGACGACTCAACACAGGCATCCAGATTCGCATCGGCGAAAATAATGTTCGCCGACTTGCCGCCGAGTTCGAGCGACACGCGCTTGATGCCATCCGCCGCCAGTTTCATCACAGTGGCGCCCACCTCGGTCGACCCTGTGATCGATATCTTGCGGACGAGAGGGTGCGAGACTAACGCCGACCCGGCTAGACTGCCCGGTCCCGGCAACACGTTGAAGACGCCTTCGGGCACGCCCGCCTGGAGCAACAGCTCCCCAAACGCGAGCGCGGTGAGCGGTGTGACGCTGGCGGGCTTTAAAACGACCGTGTTGCCCATCGCCAGTGCGGGCGCGATCTTCCACGCGGCGATCATGAGCGGAAAGTTCCACGGCGTAATCAAGACGCACACCCCGAGCGGCTCGTGGAACGTCAACAGGTTCCCGTCCTTGGCGACGGGGATCGTTTCCCCGTGGAATTTGTTGACCGCACCCGCATAATATTCGAACGTGTTCGCGACACTTTCGAGTTCCCAACTCGTGGCGGAAATCGGCTTGCCGCCATTCTTCGATTCGAGTTGCCTGAATTTGCCGAGATTATCGCGCATCAGGTCCGCGACGCGCTGGAGCAATTGGCCCCGCGCCCGCGAATTCAGCTTGGGCCATGCGCCTTCGGTGAACCGCCGGTGAGCCACTTGCACAGCGCGGTCTGCATCCGCGGCACTCGCCTGCGCCACCTGCGCGATCACCTCGCCATTGGCGGGGTTGTAAACGTCCGTCGTCTTGCCATCCATGCCCGGCATGCGCTTGCCGTCGATCAGCAATCCTTCGAAAAGAACCTTATCAGACATCTTCGTCTCCTTCGCGGGTAAGTCCAGGGTGCCCTCGTCGGCCTGACTCACTGCGGTGTTACATACGCGGCGGTGATTCCGCCGTCGACTATGAATTCCGTGCCGGTCACGTAAGATGATTCATCCGATGCAAGATAGAGAGCGGCGAAAGCCATTTCTTTCGCTTCGCCGAAACGCCCCATCGGGATGTGGACGAGGCGACGCTGTTTCTTTTCTTCCGTGTTGAGGAACTTCATTAACAGTTCCGTCCGCAAGGGACCGGGGCAAAGGGCGTTGACGCGAATGTTTTCCCGCGCGTGCACGATAGCCAGTTCGCGCGTCATTGCCAGCACGCCGCC
>JBLMXX010000577.1:0-2540 GCA_050257995.1 Acidobacteriota bacterium
GCAAGTCCCGTGAGGCGTTCGTCGTCGCCGATCCCAAGCAAAAGAATCCTGCCTTTGTCCTGTCCGGCAAGTACGGCAAGTGGAAACAGATTGTCACGGCGAAACTGGATCCCATCCAGGCACTGGCCACCGGGCAGTTGAAGATCAAAGGCAACATGGTGGCGGTCCTCAAGAATGTCAAAGCGGCGCAGGAAATCGTGCGTGCCTGCACCCGTATCGATTCAGAATTCGTCATGTAGGGGACGTCAATTGCCCGACCGGCAGTTGGCGTTTTTTAACCTGCAAGCAGAGGACCGGATGACATCTCTCTCATCGCCGGCGCCCGCGCCGGACACATTCGATTTCGTCATCGCGGGCTCGGGATTCGGTGGCAGTGTGTCCGCCATGCGCCTTACGGAAAAGGGTTATCGCGTGCTCGTGCTCGAGCGCGGCAAGCGTTTCCGCGACCAGGATTTCGCGCGCACCAACTGGAACATCTGGAAATACCTGTGGCTTCCCGCTTTGCGGTGTTTCGGCATTCTCGAAATGACGCTCCTGAGCGACGTGCTCGTCTTGCACGGCAGCGGCGTGGGCGGCGGCAGCCTGGGATATGCCAACGTCCTGATGGAGCCGGACGAGCGGATGTTCGCCGCGCCGGACTGGCGCGAACTGGCGGATTGGAAGACGGCCCTGCGACCGCATTACGAGACCGCGCGACGGATGCTCGGCGTTGCCACCAACCCGCGCCTCTGGCCCGCCGACGCCGCGCTGAAACAGGTCGCCGGCGAGATGGGTTGCGGGGATAGCTTTCATCCCACCTCGGTCGGCGTCTTTTTCGGCGAAGAGGGCAAGACCGTGCCCGACCCTTATTTCGGCGGCGAAGGTCCCGCGCGCGCCGGCTGCCAGCACGTCGGCGCGTGCATGGTCGGCTGTCGCAATAACGCCAAGAACACCCTGGTCAAGAATTATCTGTATTTCGCCGAAAAGTGGGGCGCGGAAATTCGCGCCGAGGCGCAGGTGCAGGATATCGTTCCTCTGCCGGAGGGACAGCCCGACGACGCACGTTACGGAATCGTCTATCACGACTCGACGGCCTGGCTCGCCGGTGCAGAGCGCCGCGTGCGCGCGCGAAACGTGGTCCTCTCTGCCGGCGTGATGGGGACGTTGGGCATTCTCTTTCGCTGCCGTGACGTGACGCGTTCCCTGTCGCGGCTTTCCCCGCGCCTGGGCGAGCGCGTGCGCACGAACAGCGAAGCCCTGCTGGGCGTGGGCGCCCGTAAGATTGGGACGGACTATTCAAAGGGCATTGCCATCACATCGATCTTTAGCGCGGATGAGGTCACGCGCGTCGAGCCGGTCCGCTATCCCGACGGCTCTTCCTTGATGTACTTTTTGCTGACGGCGCCGCTGATCGAGGCGGGCGGCAACCTGCTTGCGCGCCTGTTCAAGATGCTGGGCGTCATCTTCCGCCACCCGCTCGATTTCCTCCGCAGCCGGTTCGGGCGGCACCTGGCGCGTCGCTCGACCATCATGTTGGTGATGCAGACCAAAGACACCCGCATGAGGGTCCGGATGGGAAGGCATCTCACCACCCTATTCCGCCGCGGGCTGGTTTCCCGCCGCGACGAAGAGCGCCCGATCCAGGCGCAGGTGGACATCGGTCACCAGGTGGCGCGCGCGTTCGGGGACAAGATCAACGGTATCCCGCAGGGGACCTTCCTGGAAGGTCTGCTCAACATTGCCTCCACGGCGCACATCCTGGGCGGCTGCCCGATGGGGCGCGATGCGGAACACGGCGTCGTCAATCTGAACGCCGAGGTATTCAACTATCCGGGGCTGTACGTCGTGGATGGGTCGATCGTGCCTGCCAACCCCGGCGTCAACCCGAGTCTCACAATTACCGCGCTTGCCGAATACGTCATGGGCGAAATCCCGCCGAAGGACGGGCACCCGCTCCGCGCACCGCTCATGGCGAATCCGCGAGAATTGTCGGGTCTGGGTACACCCATATGATGAATTCCTACGCCGGCAAACTCCTAGTGGTCGATCTGACCACGGGAAGCTATCACGACGAGCCGTTGAACGAGCGCTACGCCGAACAATACCTCGGCGGCGCCGGGCTCGCCGCGCGCTATCTGTACGACGCGCTGGAGGCGACCACGGACCCGCTGGGTCCGGACAATCCCCTCATTTTCATGTCGGGACCGCTCGACGCCACCACTGCGCCGAGCGCAGGGAGATTTGTCGTCTGTGCGCGCTCGCCCCAGACGGGATTGTACGGCGAATCGAACGCGGGCAACTTTTTCGGTCCCGATCTGAAACTCGCCGGCTATGACGGCGTCGTCGTCCGCGGGCGCTCCGCTGCGCCCGTTTACCTGCTGATCCGCGCGGGGCAGGTCGAACTGCGCGATGCCCGCCACCGGGCGGGGCAAACGACTTTCGCGACCGGGGATGCCATCCGCGCGGAACTGGGAGACCCCCGGCTCACCGTCGCCGCAATCGGTCCTGCGGGTGAGAACCTCGTCAAGTTCGCGATTATCCTTGCCAGCAATCCGCGCCCG
>JBLMXX010000578.1:0-3746 GCA_050257995.1 Acidobacteriota bacterium
CGTTAGTGCGTCGGTGCACGTTCAATAGAGATAGGGAATCAACTTCTTGCTGGTCTGTCTGTAATTCCGATATTCGTCCCCAAATCTCTCCACGAGCATACTTTCTTCAATCCTTATCCGATAGACAATGCAGGGAATGAGCAAGAGCATGAGGAGGAAACCATACCAACTGGAAAACAACAGAGGAGTGCCGAAATGGAACAACAAGTCGCCCGAATACGCAGGATGACGCAGATGCTCATAAATCCCATCTCTGACCAATTCGTGCGCTTCCAGAGTCCTCAAGGCGTACGAGAAATGCTTGCCGAGAGTCTTCCTTGCCACTATACGTATACCCACACCTGTCACCATGAAAAAGAGTCCGATAAGACTTGCGAATCCAAAATGATAAACTGCCTCCTGAAGTTCTACAAAATCCCATGTTGTTACCATGAGAGCAGAAATCCAGACTAATGACGCCGGAATGATGAAATACCAGTCGGCTTTCTTCGTCTTGAACATGATTTTGCTCTCCCGTGCCGCTTACGCCAACGCCGCGCGCGACTCCGGCGTATCCGGCAATTGCCACCGTTTGCGTTCCGGATACCAGCGATGCCCTGAAATTCTCTTTAGGCGAGCCAACTCCTCCTGTTACAACGTTAATTATATCGCGGAGAATCGAAGTCTCCAAGTTCAAGACATTTTTGAAATGGGGTACTTGCCATGATAGAATGACGATGGGTCGCAAGGGACTGACCGATTCCGGAATAAAATTCGGCGACGGGCTCCCCGTAAAGACCCGAGGAACCCGTCGCTTTCGTGCATGGGACCCAAAGCATTTGCCGTACGTCACGCATGCTCAGTCCCCTCTCGCTAGCGTCGACCCATCCGTCCGCCGGACTGACCGTCCATCCGTCCACCGAACGGGTCCATCTGACCCATCCCGTTCTGACCCATTCCATTCATGCCCGGCCCCATGCCTCGACCGGCTCCTCCGGGAAACGGGCCGCCACCAAAGCCACGGTTCAGATCTATGTTGTCGGGTGTGAGACCCGCTTTCAACGTATCTGCCTGTGCCTGTGTCAACTTGCTATCTTTCACTGCCTGGTCGACCGCGGCCTTTTCGGCGTCCGCGATCGCCGTGCGCAGTTTGGTCACGTCCACATTCTTTTCTTGAGCGAGCGTGAGCAGCGTCTTGCTCTGCAGCGCGGTGGTGAGATCGCTCGTGCTGATCCCCAGGGCCTTGGCTGCAGCATCCTGACCCGCAGTCCGGATGGACGTGTAGACATCATTCTGCGGATTGCCGAATCGGCCGCCCCCGAACATTCCGAACTGGTCTCCCCGTTGGAGCGCCGCATCGGCTTGAGATTGGGTGAGCAGCCCCTGCTTGACTGCCTGGGTGAGGGCATCCTTGCGCGCATCTGTTTCAGCCTGTTTGGCTTTGTCGACCGTGATGCCAAGCCGCTGCGCGAACGCTTGCCAGAACAGGTCCGTCAAGGTCTTGGCTGACGTGGATGGCGCGCCGGTGGCGGACGGCGCCGTCGGCGTGGTCGTCGGACCCTGCGCCAGCACCAGCGAGCCACCTACCCCCAACGCGAGCAAAGCGATCAGCAGCGCACCCATTACGACGAAACGAACTTTAACAGACATTCACACCTCCTGTGTGATAAAGCGTGATTTTTACAGCCATGGTGCCGCACTGGGGAGTATTCCCAGCGGCGAGCACCCCGCGTCCCTTGCAAACCGACGATGGCATCACCTCCTTTTTCTCCGGCACGGAGCGTCCCGCACGAGCCGCGGCGGGCGCTGCCGGTGTTGCCTATCCTTACTTGATCCCAGCATATGCCCCCAGCATTAGAGAGACCCAAAGGAATGCTAAGAGATTGATTAGAGAAAGTTAATTCTTTCACAATTATTGCTCAGCATTGGCTCAGGTTACTCTCAGATTGGTTGCCGGTGGAATATTTGACAAGCCGTTTTCTTCGTGCTACAAGGATACCCGGTTAGTATCCTTTGGACGGGTGTCGTATGCCCGCCCCGGGTCGGAGCGAATTCCGATCAAGGGGCGGGTTATTTCTTTTCGGAGGATAAAAGGAGGAGACCTGGCATGGATGCCCTCTTGCTCGCTCGCCTGCAGTTCGCCATCACGACCGTGTATCATTTTTTCTTTGTGCCTCTGACCCTCGGCATGGCCATCCTGATCGCCCTCATGCAGACGATCTATTACCAGACCGGGAATGACCTGTACAAGCGCATGACCCAGTTCTGGGGCAAACTCTTTCTCATCAATTTTGCGATGGGCGTCGCCACCGGGATCGTCCAGGAATTCCAGTTCGGCATGAACTGGTCCGAATATTCTCGTTTCGTCGGCGACATTTTCGGCGCGCCCCTCGCGATCGAAGCCCTCCTCGCCTTTTTCCTCGAGTCCACTTTCATCGGGCTGTGGTTCTTTGGATGGGACCGGCTCTCCAAAGGGGTCCACCTCGCCGCGATCTGGCTGGTCGCCATCGGCTCCACCCTCTCGGCGCTGTGGATCCTGATCGCGAATTCGTTCATGCAGCAGCCGGTCGGCTTTGTCGTCCGCAACGGTCGCGCCGAGATGACGGATTTCCTGGCTCTCGTCACGAATCCAAACGTCTGGGTCCAATTCCCGCACGTCCTCCTATCGGGCGTGACGACGGCAGGGTTCTTTGTCCTCGGCATCAGCGCGTGGCACCTCATCCGCAAGACGGACGGCGAGTTCTTCCGCCGCTCGTTCCAGGTGGCGACGGTCTATGCCGTGATCGGCGCGGTGCTCGTCACCGTCGTCGGCCATTCGCAAGCCCAACACATGGTCCAGGTCCAGCCGATGAAGATCGCCGCGGCGGAAGGATTGTACAAGAGCGAAGATCCCGCACCGTTTTCCCTCATCACCATCGGCGATTTGAGCGGGCGGCGGGAAATTTTTTCGATCCGCCTGCCGGCGCTCTTGAGCCTCCTCGCCTACAATCAATTCCTGGGTGAAGTCAAAGGCATCGACAATCTCCAGGCGGAGTACCAGAATCAATATGGACCCGGCGATTACATCCCACCCGTGCCAATCATCTATTGGACATTTCGCGGCATGGTGGGCGCGGGCATGCTCATGGCTTTGCTCGCCCTGGTCGCGCTCTACTATGTCGCCCGCGACCGCATCGAGTCCAACCCGCGCTTTTTGGGCCTGCTGACCTGGGCGCTTTTTCTCCCCTACCTCGCCAATACCGCTGGGTGGTTCATGACCGAGTTCGGTCGCCAGCCGTGGATTGTCTTTGGCTTGATGCGCACGGAAGCGGGCGTCTCGGCGACGGTGACGGGCGGAGCCGTATTGATCTCGCTCGTCGTCTTTACGCTGGTCTACGCCGGGCTGATGGGAGTGGACATTTTCCTACTGGCGAAGAATGCCCGCCGCGAGCCGAAGGAAGACCTGGCACATGTCGGTGCCTATTAGGAGGAAACCGTATGGATCTCAATACCTTGTGGTTCATTCTGATCGCGGTCCTGTTTTCGGGTTTCTTTTTGCTCGAAGGGTTTGACTACGGCGTCGGCATCCTCCTCCCCATACTCGGAAGGGACGACGCCGAACGGCGCGTCATCGTGAACTCGATCGGTCCCGTGTGGGATGGCAACGAAGTGTGGCTGTTGACGGCAGGGGGCGCGATCTTTGCCGCGTTCCCCCACTGGTACGCCACGATGTTCAGCGGTTTTTATCTCGCGCTGCTGCTGATGCTGGTCGCGCTCATCCTGCGCGG
>JBLMXX010000579.1:0-4737 GCA_050257995.1 Acidobacteriota bacterium
GATATGTCCTGGAACTGTACGACCGTTACCGGCAAAACCCCGGTTCGGTAGATACCGCGACGCGTGAATTCTTTGCGCGTTGGACGCCTCCGGTCGATGGTATTGCGCCTGCTTCTGCCGCCACCGAACTACCGATTACGAAAATCGTAGGCGCGGTCGATCTGGCGCACGCGATTCGCGCCTTTGGACACCTCGCGGCGCGGGTCGATCCACTCGGTACCCCTCCGCGCGGCGACCCTGCATTAGAGATAGCGATGCACAGCGTCACGGAGGATGATTTAAGGCAGCTCCCGTCCTCGCTGGTCGGAGGTCCGGCGGCGGAAGGAGCCGCGAACGCTCTGGAAGCCATCCAGCGACTGCGTCTGATATATTCTTCGACCACCGGCTACGATTACCACCACATCCACATTCCCGCCGAGCGCGACTGGCTGCGCCAGGCTGCCGAATCGGGGCGATTCCGTCCTCCTCAAGGACCGATCGATCCCGCCGGATTGCTGGAACGGCTAACCCAAGCGGAGGCATTCGAGCAATTCCTGCATCGAGTCTTTCCCGGCAAGACCCGCTTTTCCCTCGAAGGCGTCGATATGATGGTGCCGATGCTCGATCTCATCATCGGCGATGCAGCGGAGGCGGGCACCCGTTACATCTTGATCGGGATGGCGCATCGCGGGCGTCTGAACGTCCTTGCCCACGTGCTGGGCAAACCATATTCTCAAATCCTGGCTGAGTTCAAGGACCCCGGGCGGGCGCTTGATTTTCGCCAATCGATGGGGTGGACCGGCGACGTCAAATACCATGCGGGCGGGCGGCGTTCGATTGAGGATGGCGTGAGCGTGGAAGGTCGCGCCAGACCTAACGTTGTCATCGTCATGCCACCCAATCCAAGTCACGTAGAATCCGCCGACCCGGTAGTGGAGGGGATGGCGCGGGCGGTGCAGGTGAATCTGGACCGACGCGGTGCTCCGCAATTCGATCCCGGAAGCGCGCTCCCGATTCTCATTCACGGCGACGCCGCATTTCCCGGGCAGGGCATCGTCGCCGAAACGCTCAACCTCTCCCGGCTGGAAGGATACCAGACGGGTGGGACCATTCACATCATCACGAACAACCAGTTAGGATACACGACCGAGCCGGAGGCGGCGCGCAGTACGCTCTATGCGAGTGATCTCGCCAAAGGGTTTGAAATCCCCATCGTCCACGTGAATGCGGACGATGTCGAGGCGTGCATCCAGGCGGCGCGAATGGCATCCGCGTATCGCGTGACATTCCACAAGGATTTTCTCATTGACCTGATCGGTTATCGCCGCTATGGTCACAACGAAGGCGACGAGCCCAGCTTTACCCAGCCGCTCTTGTATCAAAAGATCCAAAGACAGCCAAGCGCGCGAGCGTTGTGGGCCGGGGCCTTGATAGAGCGCGGCATCGTCGACCGGGACGCGCCCAAGGCGATGTTGGACAAGTACATGGGAGAACTGCAGCGCGCCCTCGAGTCTCTTGAACCCGAAAAGGACCTGTTCGAGCCGGTGCCCATCCCGCCGCCGCCCAAGGTGGCTCGACAAGCAAAGACTGCCGTTCCCGCCGATCGACTGCGCGAGCTGAATGCCGCCTTGCTGAAACTGCCGGAAGATTTCACCCCCAACCCCAAACTGGAACGGGCCATAAAGCGGCGGCGGACCGCGCTGGATAGCCTGACCGAGCCGGACATCGATTGGGCCACTGCCGAACAGTTGGCATTTGCCAGCATCTTGCAAGACGCCGTCCCCATTCGCTTTACGGGTGAGGATGTCGAACGTGGCACCTTCGGTCAGCGCCACGCGGTGTTCCACGACGTCAAGACCGGCAAAACCTTTACACCTCTTCAGGCACTGCCGCAGGCCCGCGCGGCGTTCGCGGTTTATGACAGCCCTCTTTCGGAAGTAGCGGCGGTCGGTTTCGAGTATGGGTACAACGTACAATCGCCGGAACGGCTTGTGCTCTGGGAGGCGCAGTACGGTGATTTCGTCAACGGCGCCCAGATGATTATTGACGAATACATCACTTGTGCGCGAGCCAAATGGGGGCAAACCCCTTCGCTCGTTCTGCTACTGCCGCACGGATGGGAAGGCGCGGGTCCGGACCATTCCAGCGGGCGGATGGAACGCTTTCTGGAACTCGCGGCAGGAACCAATATCCGCGTCGCGAATCCCACGACGGCGGCGCAATACTTTCACCTGCTTCGTCGGCAGGCCGCTCTATTAAAAACCGACCCACTGCCGCTGGTGGTGATGACGCCCAAGAGTCTCTTGCGCCACCCGCGATCGGCGTCTTCCCTGCGCGATCTCTCCGAGGGACATTGGCAGCCGGTCATTGAGGACGAACAGGCGAGCCAACACCCCGGACAGGTGCGGCGGTTGATCTTGTGCAGCGGCAAGGTCTATGTCGATCTCGTCAGCGCGGGGGCGGACGAGAAAGAAACCCCGGTCGCCATCGTTCGCGTCGAGCAGTTGTATCCACTGCCCGAGACAGAATTGGAAGCGATATTGAAGAAATACGCGCAGGTCAAGGACGTGGTTTGGTTACAAGAAGAGCCGGAGAATATGGGCGCGTGGACGTATGTCCAACCGCGGCTCAGGGCGTTGATAGGCGACCGTGTCCCGCTGCGCTACATCGGTCGACCCCCGAACGCGAGCCCCGCCGAAGGCTCTATGGCGCGGCACGCGGCAAATCAAAAAGCCCTGGTCGCTCGCGCAATTGATCGTGACTGAGGACCAAGGACGGACCACTATGGCAATCCAAATCGTCGTACCTGAATTGGGTGAGTCGGTCGTCGAGGCAACGGTCGGTCGCTGGCTGAAAAATGAAGGCGACCATGTCGAGGCGGGCGAGACCATTGTCGAGTTGGAGACAGACAAGGTCGACCTGGAAGTTGCTGCGGAAAGGGCAGGCACGCTTGCCACCATCGAGAAAAAGCAAGGCGAAGACGTCAGAATCGGCGATGTGTTGGGGGTGATAGAAGCGGAAGAAAAAACCTCCGGCGGTAAGGACCAGTCGAAGGT
The DNA here is from genome assembly GCA_050257995.1 of Acidobacteriota bacterium. Classification (GTDB taxonomy): domain Bacteria; phylum Chloroflexota; class Anaerolineae; order UBA4142; family UBA4142; genus JBLMXX01. Next base: position 3,036 of record JBLMXX010000579.1, read on the forward strand.
TCCCGAGCCCCCAAGCGGGCAGGCGCTGGGAACACAGGAGAGGAAAGGGCCGGTCGCCGCTGCAGAGCCGCCGTTACCCACGACGATGCCGGAGCAAATCTCTCCGGTGCGGGAGCGGAGTGGGCCGGTCGCCCCTACGCCGCCTCAGGATGGCGACAAGGTGACGCCGGTCGCACGGCGCCTGGCACAGGAGCAAGGAGTCGATCCGGCTCAGGTGTCCGGAACGGGACCGGGAGGGCGCGTAACCCGGCAGGATGTAGAGACGTTCATTGAGAAACAAAAGGGACAGGCTGCGCCCGCCGCGCCAGTCGCTGCTCCTCCCGCTCCGGCTCCCCGTCCTCCTTCAGCAGAGGCGGGACGCGAAGAACGGGTCCGCATGTCGCGCAGGCGCCGGACGATTGCCGGGCGGCTGTTGGAAGCCAGCCAGACGACGGCGATGCTGACGACGTTCAACGAGATTGACATGAGCGCCGTTATGGAGATTCGCAACCGCCGGCGGGATTCGTTCAAGGAGCGCTATGGGGTCGGTTTGGGGATTACGTCCTTTTTCGTCAAAGCGAGCATCGGTGCGCTCAAGGCTTTTCCTGCGCTCAATGCCGAGATCCAGGGTGACGAAATCGTCTACAAGCATTATTACGACATTGGGATTGCGGTAGGAGCCGCGGAGGGACTCGTCGTCCCGGTCCTGCGCGCTGCCGACCAAATGACATTTGCCGAGATTGAAAAAGCGATCAAAGAGTTTGCGCACAAGTCCGAGAGTGGCACGCTCTCGGTGGCAGACCTGCGCGGCGGGACCTTTACGGTCACGAATGGGGGCGTGTTTGGTTCTCTCTTGAGCACGCCGATCCTGAACGTTCCGCAAGTCGGCATCCTCGGTCTTCATAAGGTAGAAGACCGACCGGTGGCAGTGAATGGGCAGGTCGTCGTCCGCCCGATGATGTATGTGGCGCTCAGTTACGATCACCGGATTGTAGATGGTCGAGAGGCAGTCCAGTGCCTGGTGCGCATCAAGCAGTTGGTCGAAGACCCGGAGTCGATGTTGTTGGAAGCTTAGGACCCGTGTCCGTTCCGCTCAAGCCCGCAGGCGGTGAAGAATTCCTGGCGCAGGTTCGGATCGCTTGCATACTTGCCTCGCCAGAAGGTCGTGCGGGTGATCGGAGAAACCTCACGGACTCCGCGCATCCGGGTGCAAAGGTGCTCGCCTTCCAGGTATACGGCCACGCCGTGGGGCTTGAGCATCGCTTCGAGCGTATCCGTGATTTGCGGTCCGATTCGCTCCTGCACGGTAAAGCGCGAGGCAAACAGGCGCACCAGCCGCGTGAGCTTTGAAATTCCGATGATTTTCTCGTGCGCAATATAGCCCACATAGGCATGGCCCAGGATGGGCAGGGCGTGATGCTCGCACAGCCCGGCAAAGTGAATCGGTCCCTCGATGATCTGGCTATGACTGCAATCCGGCTCGCCTGGACATTCGGTGTCGAAAACGGTCAGCAGTTTTGGATCGCCGTCGTATCCCGCGGTGATGTCAAACAGGGCGCGAATAAAGCGGCGGGGGGTGTCCTGGGTGGAGGGGGTATTTACATCCATTCCAAACCCCGTAAAGATCTCCGCGGCATACGCTTCGAACTTTTTCATCTGTTCGTCCGAGACCTGGCGGCGATTGTACTCCAATGACCGGATAAAGGCTTCTTCGTCCGGTTCC
>JBLMXX010000580.1:0-8309 GCA_050257995.1 Acidobacteriota bacterium
CGGCGCTGAGGCGGGAACATGCCGCCTTCGGCGTCAATCTCTTCGAGAAAGTATTGCGTCTTGATCAGAGGATGGTTGCGGCCCAATTTCGCAACTTGCTTACGAACATATTCCGCGTACGCGGGCACCTCAGCGCCGACAGTCGCCGCATCGAACAGGAATAGACGCCGAACACCGTCAGCCCGCTCCGCGTCCTGCGCAGCTCGAATCTCCCGCGCGAGCAGGGTGCGTGACGTCCACACGGTACCCCAAAGGACGGTAGTCGCATTGGTCGAGGAGGCCATGGGCGAAAAATCTCTATCCCACTTCTCCGGTAGAACGTCCTGGGCTTCATCGCACTCGAGGAGAGCAGAGGCGGTAGCCCCGACGACATTCGATTCTTTGTGAGCCGAGAGAAAATAGATCCGAGCATTGCCAATGCGGTAGACATATCCATCCTCTGACTTCCAAAGGTCTCGCGTAATCGCGTTCCGGTCCAGAGTGCGCTCGAGCCGGCGCATAGCGTTTTGCGTTTGCGGTTTGTACGTGGGCGAGGCCTTCACCATTTCGAGATAGGTCTGAGACAAGAGCGTCAGCAAGTACGCTTCGATCTGCGCTTGCGTCTCATTCTTGCCCGCTTGCCGACTCATAGCAACGACAAAGGTCAAACCCTTGTGGTGTATGACGCTGTCCACGATTGCACGAGCCACCGGCACCTGATACGTCCGCAGCCGTATCTTGCCCCCATACTCTGCAAACACGATCACGTCGCCCAGTAATCGCTTGAGCACCTGTTTGTAATCCATTGGTCATTGGTCACCCATTCCCATCACCATCTGCCCCACGGACAACTCGCGCGCCACCTCCGCCAGCGCCTGCTCGAACGCGCCGTCGAGACCGGCCCCCTCACCGGTCAAATACTTTTTCGTCTTGAGCAGCGACGCCACCTTTAGCTCCGCCGCGCCCAGACTGTTCAGCAGGGCGATCGCCTCGAACGCCGTCTTGTCCCCGTCGAGCCGCTCCAGGACGCGCCGCACCGCCACCCGCAGCGCCGCGATCTCCGCGTCGAGCCCCATCCCCGCCGCCTCGTCCAGGTCCGCGCGCTCGCCCTCGTCGAACGCCCGCGCGTAAAACCCATGCCGCAGCGCGTTCAAGTTCCCCGGCGGCGCTCCCCGCCTTTTTCCCCCGGCTCTACCACTCACCCCGTCACCCCCGCGCTCCCGTGTTCAGTGTTCAGTGTTCAGCATTCCGTAAAACGTGAAACGTAAAACCTTGTCCGTGTTCCGTAATCACTTTTGGCTCATTGTCCTCATTGTCTCATTGGCTCATTGGTTTTCATTGGCTCATTGCCTTACTCGCCGCGTCTTCGTACGCAATCGCGCCGATCACCATCACGACCGGCACCTGCAGCACGCCGATCAGGAATTTCACATCCTCCATCACGCCCGGGTGCGCGGGTGCGACATACTTGCCGCCGAAATACAGCACGAGCGCGACCAGCAGATCGCACAGCGCCACCATGAACTTGCGCGACCGCAGCAATGCGATCAACGGACCCATCACCGGCTTGCCATCCATGCTCTCACCCCCTTTCGTGTTGCGTAAGACGTAAAACGTGAAACGCAAATCGCAAATCGGAATATGGAATATGGAATACGCATTACGTTTTACGGAATACGGATTACTTTGCTCACCCACTCGATCGCCAAATTCACCAAGATCGAGCCGGCGACCGCACCGAGGCCGGCGTACGCCGCCACCCGCGCCTTGAACACCTCCAGGTCCTTGTCCAGCGACCCCAGCTTTTCCTCCAGCGCCGTGATGCGCGCGTCCTGCTTGGCGTCCTCGCGGTCGTGATCGTGCGCGTGATCGTTCACCCTCTGCTCGACCACGCACAGCCGCGCGTTCAGGTCCGACCCGCCGTCCGGATTATCGCTCTGCATTTTTCCCTCCTGGAAAAAGAAAAAACCCATACGCTTTACAGCGCATGGGCTAGCCGCTAGTGCATTGCCTTTGCGAAAACGGGTGACGCTCCTTAGAGCCGTCCTAACATCTGATCGACGACAGGTCCATCTCCGGGCGAATCACGATCTTCGGCAGCAACTTGCCCTCCCGCAGTTGCACCACGATCTCGACATCCGCGTTCGGATGATACCGCGCGAACCGGCTGCCGTTCATCGCCTGCGAGATCGCCGTCCGGATCTCCTGCAACGCCTCCTGGTACTCGCGCGGAGTACCCTCATTCGGAAAAAGGTTCTGCATCTCCTTTAATTTCAGATCCGCCGTCGAAAAATTCACCCTACTAATATTATAACACAACCATGCAAGTCCCGTCCATTCGCGTATTGATTGTCTTGGTCCCCCAACTTTCATTCTTGTGCTTGCTAATGCACCGGCAATAGGACTATTCGACCCATCAACCCCCCGTAGTAACGACTTTAGTCGTTGCCTCTGACGAATGAATTCGTCACTACCCGACCAATCGATTCAACTTTTGTACCTGTGTACCTGTGTACCTGTCTTCCTGTTTAGAGGATGCGACAGCAGGGAGAGCAGGTAGAACCCCGCGACGACCAGCAACAGAGCCTGGATGCCGATGATAAATGTCGCCGACTGAATCAGCGCGCCGGCCAGCGCGCCAATCATATTCGCGCCCAACGCCTGGTCCTTGCCGGTCACCCCGGCGAACGAGCGGATAAACACCATACCGCTAAACAGCATGGGCAGCGTCGTCAGCGCCCCGACGATCAGCGCCTTGACCCCGTACGGCAGGAACGCGAATTGCGCCAGGTCGACAAAGTACAGCCCCAGGCAAACGGCGATCAGCGCGAGATACGTCGCCGTCAGCGGGAGCATGGGAAAGCGCGCGGCCAGCAGGTTCGCCAGGAGGGCCATGCTGAGCACACCCGACACGATCACGGCATTGACCTGCCAGGTGTTGCCCAGAACGACCGATGCCTTGCTGATGTTCTGGACCTCGAGCAGAAGGAACGCGGCACCCAGGAAAAAGAAATGCCAGTGCGAGCGGTCCCAAGCCGCGACCAGGCCCTTGGCGTTCCAACGCCGGTAGCTCACGAGCACCAACACGACCATCAGGCCCGCCAGGAGAAAGTAGAGCGTGGGAATCCGGGGCGTTTCCAGGTAAATGTAGGGCCAGTCGTCGGTGGCGACCGGCGTCGTGTAGCTCAGCGCCGGCGGAAATGCTCGCTGCGATTGCACGATATACTCCGCCAGGCGCGGGTTGCTGCGGATCTGCCTCTGTGCAACTTCGAGCGCGCCGGCCACAAACATAACGCCGCCCCACCCACTGGCGCTCGACACGACCCGGAACACGATGGGGTCCTCGCCGAACTCCTCGCGCAAAACCCGGCCCATGCGGTCGGCGATGTAAGGTTTGGCCGCCTCGAAACTCAGCACCATAATGCCGCCTGGCGCCAGCAACGACCGCGCCCGGTTGATGCTCTCGCGCGTATAGACATAGTGATCGAGACGGGCATTGGTCATCGCGGTGGTGGTGTGCGAATCAAGCAGACCGAAGGCGATCACGTCGAACTTTTTATTGCTCGTGGCAAAGTAAGAACGCGCATCGTCGTTGACCAGTTCCACATCCGGTGAGGTGTAGGGATTCTCCGGGTGAAAGGCGCGGCCCAGCTCGATGATCGCCGGGTCAATTTCCACCGCCGTGATGTGCTTGACCCCGTGGCGGAGCCCGCCCGCGGCATCATTCCCCGCGCCGGCGCCGACGATCAGGTAACTCTGCGGGTTGGGGTGCAGCAGCAAAGGGATATCGTATTGGCTCAAGCCCGCCACGCTGGATGGGAATTGGGCGGGATCGGCGGCGACGCGCGCCGGGCTCAGGTCGTTGACGACCTGGTAGCCTGTGTTATTAACCGTGATGATATAGTTGCCGATCTCATTCCTGGTCGCGTCGCTCGGCCTGGCAACCAACTTTTGATACGGCGACCAGACGACCCGCAGGGCGTCCGGCTCTTGACCCGCCAGCCAAGCCAGCGCGACGATGCCGGCCAACAGCGCCACGCTGAGGCGCCAATGGGACCCGGCGCGGTTCAGCAGCAAGAGCACCAGGACCGCCGCCACAAGAGACCACGTCAGGGGCGGCTGGTAGAACATGCTGAGCAGCACAAAGAGCCACGTGCCCGCCAGGCTGCCGGCGAGGTTGACCGAGTAAGCCAGGATGGTGTTGGGATGATCGTCCATGAGCCGTCCCAGCAGCCGCCCGATGGGCACGAAAATGTCGAGGAGAAGGAACAGGATGAAAAATGTCCCCATCAGTCCCATCGCCACCGCGGCGGCCTCCGCCTCCGGGGTCATGGGGCTGACCGGCGACCAGATGAGCAAGTCGTCCAGTACACTCAAGAGGACGCTGATGCTGCCCAGCCCCTGGCGGCTGCTCGGCAAGGCGAGCAGCAGCACCAGGAGACCGAACGGGATAAGCACCCGGCGAAAATCAATCGCCTGGCGCGAGGTGAAGAGACCAATTCCCAGGCCGAGGAAGCAGACGACGAGAATGGTGTTCTGCAGATAGGCGAAGATACGGACTTCGGTGCCGATCCAGCGAATGAGCATCATCTCCAGGAACAGCCCGGCATGCTGATCAGAAAGATGCCCCAGGTGCGATTGGCCGGTCCCAGGTCCTCCTGTGACCCACGTCCAGAAAATGGGAGAGACATAGGGCTCCTCCGAGAATGTGAACTTTGCTAAACCCGCCCTGCGTTTCTTTGCTCCGGCGCCTGAGCTTTTCCATTTTCCGTTCGCGGGATGAACAGGACCAAAGACACACACGCAAAGAATAAGACATACTGTGGGACATGTTTAAGGTAATGAAAACCAATCATTCCTACTGCTAAACCAATATACTGAACGATGACAGCCATCCATGAGGGAATGAAAGCAAGTGCCGGAGCAACACCTTGTTGGCTCGCATAAGGAGACAGGGACATCGACGCGATGAGGAGAGAGGATAGGGTGTGGTCTCGGGTCCAGGTCATTCTTCGCCATCTCGCCAGGACGATGAAGACTAAAGCGAGCGGGACCAATATCAAGAGGGCGCCGGGGAGCGAGTATCGGGCCGTGAGAGAGACGTTATTGATCGTCCAGTAAAGCTTGTTTACAGGAGAGGGGTTCGCCAGGTTGTTCAACCATTGAATCACCAAGGGAGGGGAACCCACGAGGCTGATGGGGATCACTACGCCGGCACCGATGATGACCGGAACGATCAGTTCTTTCCATTGTTTTCGACACGACCAGAACCAATAAAGCCAAATAAAGAGCATCCCCTGCGGTTTCAGGAGCGAGATGGACAACGCGCCTCCGCGTCCGATGCTTTGCCAGCGTTTCCCCCAAGACATTTCCCAGATCAGAATCGGTAGCACCAAAACGAGGACATCCATATTGCTCGTTGCCAATGTCCAAAAAAAATAAGGCGATAGGACGATGGCCAGGAACCGGGAGAGAGACCACCCCCGCCGAATCACTAACAAGCCCATCACGATGCCGGAGAGGAAACGCGCTCCCTCGGCGCGCATCAGGTAATAGGGGATCATGAGGATCAGTCCCCACGGAGGATAGACCCGGTTGGGATCCGCATACGTATTCGGAAAATCTGACCAAAAACCCCTAGTGTTGATATCCCAATCGTTGACCGGAGGCTGGGGAATGAAGACGAGTAGGAAAGCCACTAGAACCAGGATCGCAATCTGTCGACCGTTTTGAATCGGGCTGAAGAACAGATCCTTAAGGCTGGTTCTCAGAGTTGTGGGCAAGGGGTATCCTTTGCCGAGATTGGGGATAGGGTCGTGGGCATAGGCGGCAGCCGCAACCCTGCTGCGGAGCCGGCTGAAAGTATTTTACAGCAAGGGCAGCACCAAGACAAAATCCCAACTCCAATTGGAGGGAGTCGCCAACGGCGCTAGACCCAAGCTCCAGAACGCGAAACGGTGTTGGGGGACAGATGCCTGCACGGACACGCGACAGACGAACGGGGGCAGCGATGTCCCACTAGGAGTAACCTCTTGGAACTGCCAGGCACGCGCACGTGCGAGATCACAACCTAGGGGCAAAGACAAGCTAGATAAAAGCTAGATCATGGATCTCTTCCTCGCACCACGGTGATTTGAGGGCGGCGTAGGATAGGATCGGGATGTAGATGTCGCACGCTTCCAGGCCGCGACTGATTTCTAAGGAAATAATGTCCCCGGGCTTGATGGAAACGGCGTCGAAAAAGCCGTCCACTCCGCTGGCGGCGAGATCATTGCGGAGGCGCCGCGCAAAGTCAATGTCTTTCCAGGAATGGGTGAGGAAGAATCGGGTCGGCACGCGCAACTCCGGTGTGCGCTCGTTTTCTCCATTATAGCGCGTTCCGCGCCAATCTCCAATTGTTGGATTAGCTCATTCGGTTTTGGCGCGTTTGACAGCCCGGACCCGCGCCGACTCGTATGCCTCTGCCAGGAATCTTCGCACTCGCTCGAACGTCGCCTGGCTTGGGTTGAGCACGCAGATCCAGGACTGCGCGGCATAATCCGGGTGCGGCATGATGCGGTCGAGTGCAGTGAAATCATAGTTCCCGGGATCGACTTTGCCTGCGCCGAACAACGACTGAAAGGTTGGCTTGCTGACCCCGATATTCAGGCGGTACACGCCCGGTCGGTCGAGGTTGGAGATGCGCTCGTGCTCATTGTATGAGGAAGCCAGCGTGGTGAAAGGGAGCATTCTTTCAGAGCCGTAAAAAAAGAAGGTGTAGCCAAAGTTCGTGGTAGTCTCGACACCGGAAAACGTGTCGAGGATATATTGGGCAATCTCGGCCTCGGTCAGGGAAATGGTTTCCATATGGGTCTACTCCTTTCGTCCGGTCATTCTACCCTCCACTCCGGTCACTTGCAACCCGGGGGGCAAGTAGACAGGTACACAAGCAAACAGGTAGACCGGTACGTGTGTACTGGTCTACCTGTCTACCTGTTTCCCTGTTTCCCTGTCTACCCGTCTTACCGCTTCAACTCCTGGAGCCACTGCTCAACGGTCGCCCGCTCTGGTGCGTTCGGTACTAGTCGCAAAAAGGCCTCATAATCGGCAATGGCTTGGGCTTTGCTGCCCTTGTTTCGATAAAGATTGCCGCGGTTGTAATAAGCGTAGCCATACTTGGGATCGATAACCAGCGCCTGGTTATAGTCCGCCAGCGCGTGGTCCAAGTCCCCTTTGGCGTAATAAGCCAGGCCGCGACCGTTGTATGGGTTGGCAAACTTGGGATCGAGCGTCAGCGCCTGGGTATAGTCGGCCAGGGCGCGGTCCCAGTCGCTGGTGGTATAGTAGACATTGCCGCGACCGTAAAAGGCGTAGGCATACGTGGGATCGAGCGTCAGCGCCTGGTTATAGTCCGCCAGGGCGCGGCCATAGTCCCCTTTGGCGTAATAGATATTGCCGCGACCGTCGTAGCTCTTGGTATAATTGGGATCGAGACTCAGCGACTGGTTATAGTCCGCCAGGGCGCGGTCATGGTCCCCTTTGACGTCATAGGTATTGGCGCGACCGTAGTAGGCGTAAGCATCCTTGGGATCGAGACTCAACGCCTGGTTATAGTCCGCCAGGGCGCTGTCATAATCCCCTTTCCTATAATCGTCGTCGCCGCGGTTTCTGTAAAAGGCAGCATTTTGAGTTGGCGCCGTTGACGGCGATACGGTCGGGGGTCGCGTGGGCACTGCGGTGGGCGGTACCGTGGGGGATATTTGGGGCGCAGGCGTTGCGGTTGGCACTCGGAACGACGTGGCGGTGGGGATAAATGCGACGAGCGTTACAGTTGGCGCGGGAGTAGGAGGCTTGGGCGTAAGGACATTTAAACCGAGGGCGACACAGACCAGTCCGCACAGAGATAGCACTAGTATGCCTGCGACCAGGGCAACCCGGCGCGTTCCAGTGGCAGCCGCCTTGCTTGGCGGCACAACCACACGCGCAGCGGCAACTTTCTCGGCTTCGGCTTTCGCCTTTGCAATCCGCTCTTGCTCCGCTTTCTCGCGGGCGATTCGATCCGCTTCCGCCTTCTCGCGCGCCACTCGTTCCGCTTCGGCTTTCGCCGCTGCAACCCGCGCTTGCTCCGCTTTCTCGCGGGCGACTCGTTCCGCTTCGGCTTTCTCCCTCGCGACTCGCTCTGTTTCCGCTTTCTCGCGCGCCACTCGTTCCGCTTCGGCTCTCGCTATTGCAGCACGCGCTTGCTCTGCTTTCTCGCGCGCGACTCGTTCCGCTTCCGCCTTCTCCCGCGCAATCCTCTCCGCCTCGGCTCTCTCTTTTGCGACGCGCGCTTGCTCCGCCTTCTCCCGCGC
>JBLMXX010000581.1:0-2658 GCA_050257995.1 Acidobacteriota bacterium
ATGACCCGAAGGTGTGGAGCGCGCTCTTCAGTTGGTGGGCGGTTCATGCGCTGGGGCGAGTGGTGAGCGAGTCCGAGGCGGAACAACGGAGCCGGGGTTGGATTGACGAATGGCTTTTGGGGCGAAGCATTGCCGATACATTGCGCGGGATGGGATTGGACGACGGGTCGGCGGCGCATGCCATCGCCGCGATCAAGTTGCTTACGACGCATCGAGGTTGGTTTGCTGAACAATCCGGAGCAACCAGGCGCGTCTATCTCTACTTAGAGTCATGGTTGAGAGACGACGAGGTTCTCGAATTTCTCCAGGTCAATCGCTATGATGGCGTGTTGTGGTTCAACAAGGAAACATTCCAGGAACTGGTGTGGTGGATGTTTGCGCTAGCCGTGATCGAGATTTCCGCAAGATCCCGCGGCACCCAAGCGCGAGCCGCCAAAGAGATCGCCCAGGCCTATGCAGTGGTGGAACGGCTGCAAAAGGCAGAGGAGGAATCCGGATTCAAGGTTGAAATGCTTCTGGCAGTGGCTCGTCAGTTGGATGCGCCCAAAGCACGTCCGCGCCGGTCGACCCCGACTAAACCGCAGCAACGTATCAAGTCAGGCAAAGAATCCGACGCCTAGTGTGCCGGGACCGGCGTGCGTCGTAATGGCGGCACCGACTCCATAGACCGGGATGTCCGCCAGCCCCATGGCGTCTTTTAGGTCCGAGACGAGTCGCTCGGCTTTTTCAGGATTGTCCGCGTGCATCACGGCGAGACGCGACGAAGGCGAACGCGGACACTGCGCGACGACCAATTGTTCCAGCCGTTCAAGCGCTCGCTGGTGAGTGCGCACTCTTTCCAGTGCCTCGACACGCCCATCCTTGATTTCCAGGATGGGCTTGATCTGAAGTGTGCTGCCGACCAGCGCCGCGGCGCCGCCGATGCGACCGCCGCGCCTCAAATAGTCCAGAGTGGCGACCAGGAAATAGACGCGTCCGCACGGAATCATCGTTTCGATGCGATGGACGATCTCGTCTGCCGGAAGACCGTCTTCTGCCCACTCCACGGCGTCCATCACCATGGTCGCCAGATTTGCCGCTATCGTGCGCGTGTCAATGATGCGAATATCGGCGTCGGGGAACGCCGATTCCTTGGCGGTCATGGCGGAACGAACGGTGCCGCTTGCTTCTGCCGTCGGGTGAATGGAAATGACGGTCTGTGCAAATTCAAGCTGCCGGGCGTATGCCTTGACCAGTTCCCCGGGCGGCGGCGCAGCGGTCTTGGGCAGGACGGGCGAGGATTTCAGACGCCGGATAAACTCGCCGTACCCAAGCTCGACTTCTTCTAGGTAGCTCTCTTCGCCAAAGTTAATGATTTGCGGCACCACCTCCACCGGGTGCGCCGCCACAAACTCCGAGGGTAACGTAGCGGTCGTATCCGTCACGATTCGAACGGTCGGTTTTGTGGTTCGCATGACATCTCCTTAAATCCTCTTTCGAACAGGATGGCGTATGCTCACAATCGAAAAGATCGACACGCGCAATCGAGCCCAGTCCCACCGGTTTATCAGTATCCCCTTTCGGCTTTACGCCCGACATCCGCAGTGGGTTCCCCCGCTCTGGGTCGACTCCGAAATGCAGTTAAACCGCCGCAAGCACCCATTTTACGAGCATTCCGACGCGGACTTTTTTATCGCGGTCCGTGACGGGCGGGATGTGGGCCGCGTGGCAGCGCTGGAGAACTGTCACTATAACCAGTACCATCACACCCGGCAAGCACAGTTTTACCTGTTCGATTGCGAAGACGATTTGGAGGCGGCGTCTGCCCTCTTTGAGCGCGCTTTCGAATGGGCCCGGACGCGCGGTCTGGATACCCTCGTAGGACCTAAGGGTTTCGGTGCGCTAGACGGCTACGGACTATTGGTGGAAGGGTTTGAGCATCGCCAGATGATGACCATGATGAACTATAATTTCGCCTATTACCCCCGCTTGGTCGAGGCAATGGGTTTCGAAAAAGAGGTGGATTTCGTTTCGAACTATATCAGCGCTGAAACGTTCCATCTGCCGGAGCGAGTTCACCGCATTGCCGACCGGGTGCGCGAGCGCGGCTCTCTTCAGATCCTCCGATTTCGGAACAAAAAGGAACTGATCGCATGGGCCGGTCGAATCGGCAAAGCCTATAACGCGGCGTTCGTCAACAACTGGGAATATGTCCCGCTCACCGATCGCGAGATATCTTTCTTGGTCGATAATCTGATGATGGTCGCGGACCCGAAACTTATCAAGATCATCGTGCACGGAGAGGATGTGGTCGGTTTCCTTTTTGCTTTTCCGGATGTGTCGGCGGCGCTCCAGCGGGCACGCGGGCATCTCTTTCCGTTGGGACTGCCTGACCTCTTATTGGAAATGCGGCGGACTAAATGGGTGGCATTGAATGGCGCCGGTATTCTCCCGGAATATCAAGGGCGGGGCGGGAATACCCTTTTGTATTCCGAAATGGAAAGGACCATAAATGAGTTTCGATTTGAGCACGCCGACCTGACCCAGGTAGCGGAAACAGCGGTGCAAATGCGGAAGGACTTGGAGAATGTTGGCTCGAAGGCATACAAGAACCACCGGGTCTACATTCGCCGCCTGACCTAAATCCATTATATCGTCTGTCTACCCTTTTGGCAAAAG
>JBLMXX010000582.1:0-4604 GCA_050257995.1 Acidobacteriota bacterium
GCAACGTGATCGTCTGCACGACCACCGGCGGCGGGCTGAATATGACGCCACAGGAGCGGTTGCGCGTCGTGCCGACGTTCAAGCCCGAGATGGCTTCCTGCAACATGGGATCGATGAACTTTTCCGTCCACCCCATCGCCGCGCGCTACAAGGACGGCGACTGGAAGTTCCCGTGGGAGAAGCCGTATCTGAGCGGTTCGAAGGATTTCATCTTTCGGAACACCTTTGGCGACATCGAGGTGTTCCTGCAGACAATGAAAGAGCATGGCACCAAGCCCGAGCTTGAAATCTACGATACCGGGCATTTGTACAATCTGCAATACCTCATCAAAACCAAACTGATCGAGCCGCCGGTGTGGCTTCAATTCGTCACCGGCGTCTTGGGCGGAATCGGCGCGGATATTGAATCCGTTCTGCATCTAAAGCAGACGGCGGATCGCCTGATCGGCGTGGACAATTATCGCTGGTCAATCATCGGCTGCGGCTATCCGGCAGAATTTCACGTCGCCGCCGTGGCGATTATGATGGGTGGGCACGTGCGCGTCGGGCTGGAGGATAACATATTCGTGCGCCGCGGCGTCCTCGCCCAGGGCAATGCGGACCTGGTGCGCAAAGTCGTCCGCATCGCCGAAGAACTGGAACGTCCCATCGCCACGCCGGACGAGACGCGCCAGATTTTGGGATTGAAAGGAATTGAGAACGTAAATTATTGAGTGTTGCGTATTGCCTATTCCGTAGATTTATGCAACACGCAACAAGGAGGTTAGCATGCGTTTCTATGATCTGAATGTTCCAACGGAAGACTCGCCGAGCGAACCGATACCGCTGAAGGTGCGCCATCAAAATCATCAAGAGAGCGCGCCGTCGGTCGCACAATTCTTTAGTTGCAAGGTCGAGGACTTGCCGGGCGGTTTCGGCTGGGGCAATGATTTTATCGAATTGATTACACACGGTGGGACACATGTGGACGCGCCCTGGCATTATTATCCCACGATGGGTGGCCAGCCGGCGCGTACGATCGACCAAATGCCCCTCGACTGGTTCTTCGGCGATGGCTTTGTGCTTGATTTCCGGCACAAAGAGCGCGGCTCACTGATTACCCCTGCGGATTGTGCGGCGGCAATCGCCAAGATCGGCTACAAGATCAAGCCGCGCGATATCGCGTTCATTCACACCGGCGCGGACAAACTGTGGGGACAAAAAGAATACTTCGACGCGGGCTGCGGAATGGGCCGCGAAAGCACCCTCTGGCTCATCCGGCAAGGCGTGCGCGTGATGGGAATTGATGCCTGGGGCTGGGACCGTCCGTTCTGGGCATTGCGCGAAGAATTCGCCCGCACGGGCAACGCGAGCGTCCTGTGGGAAGGACATCGCGTGGGAAGGGACGAAGAGTACTGCCACATTGAAAAGCTGGCGAACCTTGACCAACTGCCGCGTCCGTTCGGTTTCAAGGTCTCCTGTTTTCCTGTCAAAATCACAGGCGCGAGTGCGGGCTGGACGCGCGTCGTCGCGATGTTTGAAGACTGAACATCAATAGGCCTATACGCCAATGGACCAATGAGCCATCCCTATCGGGTCGCTTGGGCTCATGCGAAGATTCGCTCATTGGCTCGTTGCGTTTGAGGTGCTGATACGTGGATCGAATGTTAGACGTTCGCGGCATTTCCAAGTCCTTTGGCGGCTTGACTGCGCTGCACAAGGTAGACATGCACGTCAACACGGGCGAGGTCGTCGGCTTGATCGGTCCGAATGGCTCGGGCAAGACGACGCTCTTCAACGTGCTGTCCGGGTTCTATGCGCCAGACGCGGGGCAGATTCTGTTTGAAGGACAGCGGCTCGACCGCCTGGCACCGCACGTGATTGCGCGGCGCGGTCTTGGACGCACCTTTCAGATAGTCCGTCCGCTGATTGACCTGACGGTCGCGGACAATTTGCTGGCCGGACCCTTGTACGCGCAGAATCTCGGAATGGGCGCGGCGCGGCAGCACGCGCATACGCTTCTCGATTTCGTGGGACTGGCACATCGTGTGGACACGCCCGCGCGCGATCTGACCCTCGTCGAGAAAAAGCGGCTGGAAATCGGACGCGCGCTTTCGACCCAACCGCGCCTCTTGTTGCTGGACGAAGTCTTTGCCGGGCTGAACCCGTCCGAGGTCAAAGCGGCGATTGATCTGATTCGCAAAATCCGCCACGAACTGGGGATTACGATCCTCATGATCGAGCACGTCATGAAAGTGACGATGGAAACCTGCGATCGAATCGTCGTCCTGAGTTACGGGGAAAAGATCGCAGAGGGGACGCCGGCGGAGATTGTCCAAGTGCCCGCGGTACTGCAAGTCTACCTGGGAGCGGCGCATGCTTGAGGTGGAGCGGATCAATTTTGCTTACGGAGTGCAGCAGGCGCTTTGGGGCGTCTCGCTCCGCGTAAACGAAGGCGAGTTTGTCGCGCTCGTCGGTTCGAATGGCGCAGGCAAGACGACCTTGATGCGCATCATCTCAGGGCTCTCGACGCCCACGAGTGGACAAGTCCAATTCGGCGGGCGCTCACTGGTCGCTCTGCCGACGCATCGCATATGCGAAATGGGCATCATTCATATCCCCGAAGGACGTAAGCTCTTTCCACAGATGACCGTGCGCGAAAATCTGGAAATCGGCGCGTACAGTCCCGCGCTCCGCCGCCGCGGAGAAAATCTCGAGCGCGTGTTTCGCCTCTTCCCGATTTTGAAGGAGCGGGAGAAACAGGATGCTGGTACGCTCTCCGGCGGCGAACAGCAAATGCTCGCGATCGGGCGCGGGTTGATGTCTTCGCCCAAGCTACTGATTCTGGACGAGCCAACCCTGGGCTTGGCGCCCAAACTAGCGGCGAGCCTGCTCGACACGCTCAAGTTACTGAACGATGAGGGAATCACCATCCTGCTCGTTTCGCAGGAAGTGACCCACGCGCTCCAACTGGCCCAGCGCGCGTACGTTTTGGAAAATGGACGGAACGTCTTAGAAGGAACAGGAATCGCGTTGTTGCAAGATCCCCAGATTCGGGCGGCCTATCTGGGATTGTAGTTGAATGACGAGAGTGACGTTTTCTTCTTATTCTTGCCCTTTAACCACGGCTTTTCAGCCGCGACGCCGCGACGGGATTCTGCTTACGAGGAACGTCCACGTGGCATTGGCTTTTCACTTCTTTATCGAATTTGCGGAAAGGGAGATTCCCGCCCATCCGCCGGCTGGATAGGCGCGCTTTTCCAGGATAAAATGGGGCATGCCACTCCCTCCTGTCTACCCCCATGGGAGGCAAGTCTTATTGACAGTCTTTCTCCCATTGTTCAGGTGGCGCATGCCACTCTCCACGCTGTCCCGACCGGGCGCGCGAGCCCGCGCTCTCTGCCAAATTGGCAAGGGTCTCGCCCAGTGGGTTCGCTCCCTCCCGTGCAGCGGCAGGTGTATGAACTCATCGAGCGGTCTGGAGTCATCACGGCGCACGCCCTCGCCGATGCCCTTGAGATGTCTCACGCGAATGCCGCCACCGTGGACTGGTTGACCGAGAGCCGATTCGCAATTCGGAAGGCTTTCACTACTCCTGGCGAGTGCGTTATGGCGGCAGTCGAAAGTAGGGCACTGCCAGCCCTTATCAGATGGCAAGTTATCCTGTGGTGGCGGCAGTCGCGACCTTCACGTGCGAGCGCACGCCGACCGGGCACACCAGTCCAAAGTACGGTCGCACGTCGATGATACTCGAAAGTGGGGATTTCAGTGTTATTGGGAGAATCTGAGTGAATTGTTTCTCCCGCCAACGGGGAAATTTGTGTCTTTTCAGTCTTTTTCATCGATAGAGCGTCTCCTTGCCAAGGAGAAGGTCGCAGGTGCGCCTTCTTAGGAGGCGATTAATCCCGTCATCCGCTCTCAAGACCAGCCTGAAATAGGGCAGGTTTTTGCTTTCAAGACCGGAGAACTTGGTTGCCAACCACCGGATTTCCGGGGCGGCCACTCGGCGGCATTATCCTATTCTCGCCAGAAGGGAGAATGCCGCTGCTGCATGGACGATCGCGGTACCGAGCTTCTCCCTCGTATATGACTGAGTTGTGGTGGCTACTTTCCCCACGCGTTCTCATAAACATTGTCAAACCCTATCATTCGAAGGCTCAGAACCTTGCCATGCAATCGGATGAGCAAAATAGCCACCACAGAATGCCATCCGCCACAGTAGCGGAGGACGAAAATCTCCACGCTGCCGATCAGATCACCAATGAAGCTCGCGTGGGTTCTCCACCTCAACCAGTCTTCTTCCGAGAGCGGTCTCATACATCGCGATGACATTTTCTGCCGGGACATCGCTTCGAATATTGTGGGCTGAGCAAAGGACGTAGCCGCCGCTTTGGTTCAATTGATCGATGCGGAGTTGCGTTTCTACGCGGACTTGGTCCGGCGTGCCAAATGGCAGAACGCCAAATGGCAGAACCGATTGCGTATCGACCGCTGTGCTGGCCGAAAAGGCCATCCGAGCGGGTTTGGCTCTGGGGCAGGAGACACATAAAATGGCGTGATAGCTTTTGACAACCTCTCCAGGAGTTGCTTCCCATGCTTCTCGCCTTCTTTGTCCAGCTTCTCGC
>JBLMXX010000583.1:0-2895 GCA_050257995.1 Acidobacteriota bacterium
GAAGAAGTTCGCGTCGCCCGGCGCGTGCTCAAACCCAAAGGCATCGCCGTCATTGCCAGCATTTTTGCCGAGTCGGTCTGGGATTTTGGAGTGGTCGCCCAAAAGATTTCGCGCGCCGACCCAGATCTGATTGAGGTCAACATCTCCTGCCCCAACGTCGAGCACGAATTCGGGCAGTTCTTTTGCGCCACCCCTTACGTGGCGGCGCAGGTGACTCGCCGCGTCAAGCAAAGCACGAGCGTGCCCATCATCGTCAAACTCTCTCCGAACGAAGCCAATATTGTCGAGATCGCGAAAGCCGTGGTCGATGCAGGGGCAGACGCAATCAGCGCCATCAACACGCTCGGCCCCGGCATGGTCATCGATATCGAATCCCGCGCGCCCATCATCTCCAACCGTATCGGCGGAATCAGCGGTCCCGCCATCCACCCCATTGCCGTCCGTTGTGTGAACGATATCGCGCGAGCGGTCCGTGTGCCCATTGTCGGGATCGGCGGGAATACCGAGGCGCGCGACGGGATTGAAATGATCATTGCCGGCGCGCATGCCGTCGGCATTGGCAGTGCCATCTACACACAAGGCCTCGCGGCCTTTGAAAAAATGACGAGCGGCATACAGGCCTATATGCGCCGTCATGGACTGGCGCGCCTTGAAGATTTCCGCGGGACCCTCGTCGAGACAGCGCCGACCATCGGCACCTCACGCGTGACGCCGCTGACCGTGCAGATGGATGACTAATGTTGCCTAAATTTGTATCGATCCGGCAGGTTATTCCAGAAAATCCCTATACCAAGACCTTTGTCCTGGACGATGCCGTCTCTCAAGCCATCCCCGGACAATTCATCATGCTGTGGATACCGGGGGTGGACGAAAAACCCTTTGCAATCGTCGCCCGCGATCCACTGACCCTGACGATCGCCGCCGTCGGTCCTTTTTCGCGGGCATTGCACGGCATGCAGCCGGGAGACCACGTGGGATGGCGCGGTCCCTTCGGACGCGGATTCGACCTCACCGGGACCGGGGAAGCGCTCCTCATTGGGGGCGGGTATGGCGTGGCGGCACTGTACTTTGCCGCCGAAGAACTGTATAAACAGCGAGTGCCGGTCACCCTGGCGGTGGGCGGAAGGACGGCGCAGGACCTGCTGTTCCAGGAACGCGCCCAAACTCTTGGCATCCGCTTCGAAATGGCAACGGAGGATGGGTCGGAGGGGACGCGTGGATTTGTAACCGATGCCGTACGCGAGATGATAGAGCGCAAGCCGCGCGTGCTCGCATGCGGACCGGAAGCCATGCTCGTCGCCATCATGAAGCAAGCACTGGCAAAGAACCTGGACGCCCAGCTCTCTGTCGAACGGTATATGAAATGTGGGTTTGGAATCTGCGGCCAGTGCACTTTGAGCGGCAAGCTCGTGTGCCAGGATGGGCCGGTCTTTACAGCGCAGGAACTGAGGCAGCTGCCGGAATTCGGACGCGTCCATCGCGACGCGAGCGGCGCTGTCCATTTCTTCCAGGGTCGCGGGGCAAGGCGGGTGTGAATGGCGCACACAATCATTCGCGGCGGGACGCTGGTCACGCCGGAACAGGTCAAGCGGGCTGATATCCTGATCGTCGGGGAATCCATTTCAAAAGTGGATCCCGAAATTGAGGATCCCGGCGCACACGTGGTCGCCGCAGACGGCTTGCACATCTTCCCCGGCTTGATCGATGCCCACGTCCACCTGCGCGATCCGGGGGCGACGCACAAGGAGGACTGGAATACCGGCACACGCGCCGCGCTCGCCGGCGGCGTCACCACCGTGCTCGATATGCCGAATAATCCCACACCGGCGACCACGCGCGCGGGATTTGAGGAAAAACGTGCCCAGGCGCAATCGAAAGCAGTCTGCGACTATGGGTTATTTTCCGGAGCCACGGCGAACAATGTGCAGGCACTGGGACAATGGGGAGCGGTCGGCATCAAGGTCTATATGGGCGCGACGACCGGCGACCTACTGCTGACCGATTTTGAATCGCTCTACCGCCATTTTTCTTCCAACCTGGCGATCCCCATCGTCGTCCACGCCGAGGATAATGAAGCGCTCCAATACTTTGGCCGCGAACGGTCTCGCTCGCGACATTCGGACCAGCGTCCTCCTATTGCTGCATCCCTCGCCGTTGCGCGTGCGTTGGCGCTGGCTAAAGCCACGGGGCATCCCCTGCATATCGCGCACGCCAGCACGGCGGGCGAACTGGCTCTGGTGCAAGCCGCGAAAGAGCGCGGGGTGCAAGTGACTGTGGAGGTAACACCCCAGCATCTCTTCCTCAGCACAGAGGATGAAGAGCGGCTGGGGTCCTTTGGGGTTGTCAACCCCCCGCTTCGCTCACCGGATGACGTGCGCGCGTTGTGGGAGCGGCAGGACGATTGGGATATAGTTGCGACAGACCACGCGCCGCATACGATCGAGGAAAAACAAGCCGCGAAACCGGCCTCCGGGATGCCCGGTCTTGAAACGATGCTCCCGTTGCTCCTGAATGCCGCGCACGCGGGCCGACTATCCCTCCACGATATTCCCCGGCTCACATCGCGCGGTCCTGCCCGCGTGTTTCATCTATCCCGCAAGGGAGAGATCGCGCCGGGTTACGATGCCGACCTGACCTTCGTGGACCTCAACTCCGAATCTGTGCTGAAAAAACCGTGGCAGACGAAATGCAACTGGTCACCTTTCGAGGGTTGGCGCGTCCAAGGCAAAATCGCCCGCGTATTTCTGCGCGGGCGACAGGTGATGGCAAACGGGGAGATTTCGGCGGAAGCGGGCGGCGGGCGAGAGGTGGGGAGGTCTAGTTAGACTGATTACCCATCCCGTACGGCTTCCAGTACTTTCGGCAGGGCGACCGCGACATCTTCGCGGAGAACGA
>JBLMXX010000584.1:0-4560 GCA_050257995.1 Acidobacteriota bacterium
GAGGGTTACGGACGCGTGATCTACAAGATCATGAGCACCGGCACCCAGGTCTCGCCCGATATGCTGCAGCCCGAGGCATTTCCCGATTGGGGTCCCGAGGTCAAAGCCGTCTCGGACAATCTCGATCTGTGGCGCCGCGCGCTGCCCCCTGAAACGCTCCACACCACGACGACCGGTTGGGAAGTCGATGAAAAGACGATTATCGAGCTTTACCTCATCTGGCATATGACCGGCGTCATGAACATGATCGAAAAAGTGGACAAAGGGCTGCACATGATCCTGACCGACGTGATGGAAGAGCGTTTGGAGGAAGCAGGGATACAAGTAGACACGTAAACTGGCAATTCCTGTATACCTGTTTACCTTTCTACCTGATATGGAGTGAACTATGACGACAATACCGGCAAATGAGATACAGAACCCTTTAACGAAACGCGGCAAATACTTCCGGCGTCCCGAAGACGCTCCCATTGATTTGCGTGAGGAAACACTGCGGCTTGAAGCCGAGGGCGAATGGACCGTCGCCCGAGTGCCCGAGCCTTTTATTGAATTGACGACGAAATACGGCGGCAAGAAAAGGGTGCCGCTCCAACATACCTGGCACCACAAATCCTGCGGCCAATGCGGCCATATCCCCGGCTATTCCACGTCGATCTACTGGCTCAATCGCAAATTGGGGCTCGACTATAACGACCCGAAAGACCAAACCTCCTGCACGGCGTGGAACTATTATGCCTCCGCCACCTCGAATGCCGCCGCGCAAGCCGCGGTGGCGCTTCGCAACTTTGCCGCCGCGTATGAGACGACGTATTACCCCATCATCCACTGCGGCACTTCCTTCGGTCACTATAAAGAAGTGCGCGAAGAGATGGTGCATCACAAAGAGCTGCGCGACCAGGTCCGCGAGATCATGAAAAAGCTTGGCAAGCCGCTGGTCATGCCCGAAGAGATCGTCCACTACAGCGAATGGGTGTACGCGGTGCGGAACTTGATCGCCGAAAAGAAAGTCTACGACCTATCGAATATCAGCGTCACCGTGCACCCGGCGTGCCACTATTACAAGCTCGTGGACGAGGATGCCATTTATGACCCCGAGATTTACGGCGGGCAACGCACGGCCATAGTCTCCGGTGTGGCGCTGGCGCTCGGCGCGACGGTCAAGGATTATTCGACGTGGTTCGATTGCTGCGGCTTTGGCTTCCGTCATATTCTCGTGCAGCGCGATTTCACGCGCTCGTTCGCCACCATGCGCAAAATGGAAGTCATGCGGGATGAAGCCAACCCCGACGTGACCTTGACCCATGATACCGGCTGCGTGACGACGCTCGACAAATCGCAGTTTGCCGCCGCGGGACACGAGCACAAGGTCAACATCCCCGTTATGAGCGAGGCCCAATTTGCTGCTTTGGCAATGGGCGCGCACCCGTATAAGGTCTGTCAACTCCACTGGCACAGCGCCGATTATCGCCCGCTCCTGGCAAAGATTGGCATCGACTGGGAAGCGGCCTGGGATGAATTTGAGCAGGATGTGGAGAAACTCCGGCGCGGTGACAAAGAATATCTTACCTGGGACGACGTAGACACGGCAGTACCGCTCAAAGCGATGGCGCTGCCAAAGCAGACATAACGGATGAGGGATGATGCGTCACCTTTGGTGCAATTCATCCCTCAAAACGGAGGAACACATGCCAAGCGACACTGTGCTCGTCATCGGGGGTGGACCGGCGGGGCTGGAAGCGGCACGCGGGGTCGCGGATTTGGGCAGCAGGGTCATTCTCGTCGAAACGCGCGATTTCCTGGGCGGGACGCCCATTGCTGAAAACTACGCCGCGCTCACGCATGGGATGCGCGATGCGGAACAAGTAATGAATGAAATGATCGCCGAGGTGAAAGGAAACGAGTTGGTGGACCTTCGCCTCGGGTATCGAATTGCACAGGCCATCGGGCAGTCTGGCAATTTCACGGTGACCCTGGCGAAAGAGGGAAATGGGCATACGGATACCGTGGACGTGGGCGCGGTGATTCTCGCGACCGGTTTTCAGCATTTCGATCCGGGTCGCGAGACGCAGATGTACGGCTATTACGAATTCGACGACGTGATTACGTTGCAAGAAGCCGAAAAAATGTTGAAAGAGAAAAAGTTCGTGCGTCCGTCGAATGGCGCGGCCCCGGAACGCATCTGCTTCGTCCAATGCGTCGGCTCACGTGACCGCCACATCGGCAACGAGTATTGCTCCAAAGTGTGCTGCGGGATTGCCTCCAAGCAAGCGATCGAAGTCCGCCAACAGGTGCCGTCGTGCCGGGTGTTCATTTTCTACATTGACATGCGCATGTACGGTTATTGGGAGAACGAGATCTACTGGCCCGCGCAGGAAAAATACAAGGTCAACTACATCAAGGGCATCATCACCGAGATCTTGCGCAAAGGGGATAAACTGCTGGTGCGCGGCGAAGACACGACCATGGGCCGCCCCGTCGAAGTGCCGATGGATATCGTGGTGCTCTCGAACGGAATGGAGGCGAGCCAGGGCACGCGCGAGATGGCCAAGGTATTCGGCGTCAAGCAGAACAAGTACAATTTTATCGACGTGCCCCATGATGCGCTGGACCCGACCGCGACTTCGGTGCCCGGCATTTTCGTGGCAGGCGCCGCTGCCGGACCCAAGGATTTGGATGACTGCATCGGGATGGCAGGCGCCGCCGCGATGAAAGCCGTGTCGCTGATCCGCAAGCAAGCCAGGGTGGCGGCATAGGATTTCCCCAATGGGCCAAGTCGTCGATACGCCCTCGGCGCAAGAATTCATGCGCGAGGCAATGCAGAAAATCACGGTCGAAGAACTCGACGCGATTGAGCAAGAGGTCGCGGCGAAGAGCGAGCGCTTCCAGGCCGCCCTCGCGCCAGACCACATCGCCCAATTGAGCGAAGAGAATTGGCGTGCCCTCTTCCGGATGATCTTCGCGGTACGGCGCAAGACGAAAGGGCTGCTGGACGGGCGTGTCGAGAGCGGCTGGCCTGAACGGATCCATGACTTGCTCTATGGCGATGACGATCTCGCCGTGCGCTTTGATACGTTTTGCGATGCCTTCGTCCAACTCGAACCTAACATTCGCTACGATTTTGCGAGCGAGTTGCTCCATTACACGCACCCGGACGACTATTGGTTATGGACGCGCTGGATGTGGGACCCCGAAATCGAAACGGGTTCCCTCCGGCTCGTTACGATGGACGATTTCGATTTGCACGGCCGCACGCTCGGCGAAACCTATCTCAAGGTCGGCGAAGCACTGGCCTTTGTGAATGAAACAGGGCAGGCCGCGGGATTTACCCGCATCGGCGAGCGCACGTTCGGCGCCGATGTCTTCCTGGCCTGCGTCTATGCCGTTTACACTTACACGATTTTACGCTTGCGAATGACAAACGAATTCAACAAGGTCATGCCGGAGTTGCCCGAGCTGGCACGGCGCTTGTTGGGCGTCTGGGACAAGAAGGCGCACGGGATCCGGAAAGCGAAGCTGGACGGAGGTAATCATGCCGGTTAAAGGTGTCAAGCAGGGACCGATCGTCATAGAAAAAGAATCTGTCACTATTCGTGGGGTCGAGCTCAAGGGTCATTGGAACCGCATGTTCGAGCCGCGCCCCATCACGGATTACGATATCACGACCAAGGATTTCGTCGCCTCTCTCGACGGCGGCGAGTCGATTGACTATTGCTACCAATGTGCCAAGTGCATTCCCGTGTGCCCTGTGGATGTGGTCGGCGATTATGGCCCGCGCAAGGTCTACCGCAAACTGCAGCTCGGCGTGGATCTGACACAAGATCCTGACCTGTGGCTTTGCACGACGTGCATGAATTGCCTGAGAGTGTGCCCGAAAGAAGTGGACATGATCAAGATCATGCCGGCGGTTAGACAAGTCGCGATCGACCAGAGCAAGTTTGTCCCACCCGAATTGCAGAAGGCGCTTGAGAATACCGCGCGCTATGGGAATCCGCTTGGGGAGAATCCGCGCAAGCGCGCCGAATGGGCCAAGGATGCGGGGGTGCCCGTCAACATTATGGCGCAAGTAAAGCGCCCCGTCGAAACACTGTGGTATGTTTCGTCGTACACCTCGTATCATCCACGTGGCAAGGATGCAGCGCGGGCAATGGCACGCGTCTTTAGCGCGCTGGGCGTGGACTGGGGCATTCTCGGTCCTGAAGAAAAAGATGACGGCGACTCGCAGCGCCTCGCCGGTGAAAAGGGGCTGTTTGAAATGCTCGCCGAGCAGAATATCGCGACCTTCAACAAGTATCAGTTCAACCGGCTGGTCGTCAGTGGTCCACACGAATTCAATGCCTTTAAGAACCTTTACCCCGCTTACGGCGGCAATTTCAACGTACTGCACTATACGCAATTCTTACGCCCGATGCTCGAGCAGCTCAAACCGATGATGAAGAAATCGCTGGGCAAAAAAGTCACCTTCCACGACCCTTGTTACCTGGGTCGCCACAATGGCGAATATGATGCACCGCGTGACCTCCTGCGCGCGATCCCGGGTGTGGAGTTGATCGAGATGGGACG
>JBLMXX010000585.1:0-4679 GCA_050257995.1 Acidobacteriota bacterium
CCGCGATGATCCCGCCAGTAGTTGGCGACGCTGTTGTGGGCGATGCGGAAGAGCCAGGCGGCAAATGAGCCGCCGCGATAACTTTCCAGTCCCGCCAACGCGCGTGAGAAAATCAGGCTTGCCAGATCTTCCGCGTCCTCGGGCGAGCGGGCGCGCCGCAGGCAGTAGCGGTAGATGCGTGGAAAGTACTCGTCGTAGATCGGCTTGAACTGAGCGGGGTTGGCGCTCGCGCGTGCAACCGCTTGCACTATCTCTGTTTGCTGTGGCAGGGTCAACCCTGCACTAATTTCGGACATGTGGTCTTGCTCCGATAGATTGTGCGCACAGCTATTGAGACACACGAAAGCTAGACTCGTTACAGGTCAAAAAGGATGGTAGTCGCAGTGAACTTACCATGAACACTATACAGGCTGCCCGTCATTCCATCGTCATGTGATCGTCATAGTTGCACTATTCCTCCAGTAGCGCCGGGGGTTTTCATTTTTTGTGAAAATGATATGATCGCGCCACGGCCTGCTGATGGGGGGTAAACACTCCCGAAGGGGCATCTATCTCTCATCTGACGTTAGGCTTGCTGGGTTCGTTCCAATTCTCGCTTGGAAGCGATCCTGTCCTCGTATTGAGATCCGATCGGTCAATGTCTTCCGGGCTTCATAGGATGTTAAAGATCCACGTCGCTCAATAATCGCGTTGGAGATTGGCTAGATCGTTTGAGGACACGCCTTTGCTATCGAGAGTCGGAGCGAGTCAATACCACGCGACTCTTATGAAACAAAAACGCGCGGCTTGTGGCCGCGCGCGTGTTTCACCGGGTGCTGCTAGTGGCCCGGCATCTTCATTGTCGGACCGCCCTGTAGATATTTCTGCGGGTCCTTGTCGAACGCCACCTTGCATCCGCGGGAGCAAAAATAGTACGTCTTGCCCTGGTACTCGGATTTGGCGGCTTCCTTGCCTTCTTCGACCGTCATACCGCATACAGGATCCTGATGTTTCATCGTTACCTCCATAATTTTACTGCACGGTCCGGTCTTAACGGACCGCGTTGATTCCAATAAACAATCCCCCGATACGGCGGTGGACCATTGTCACATGAAATCCAGAGCGCTCGACCAATGCAAGCGTATCCCGATTCAAGTGGCAGCCGCCTGCGACCTGGCTCCACAAAGGCGTGACCGCGTCCTGGGCTCCGGCGATGAGAGGATTCCCCACCCGCACGTGCTCGATCAGCCGCAGGGTGCCGCCGGGCTTTAAAACGCGCCGCACCTCCGCGAGCGCTCGTTTCGGGTCTGGGATGGTACAAAACACGAGCGTCCCAACGACGCTGTCGAACGTTCCATTGGAAAACGGCAATTCTTCCGCTCGCGCCTGCTGCAGTGACATTGCCTTACGACTGCGGTTCAGGCGCGAAAAAGCGCGCCGCAACGAGGCTCCATCTGGATCGATCGCGGTCACCGAATCGGCCACCGCATAATGCGGCAGATTCAATCCGGTGCCAACGCCCAATTCCAGAACGTGCCCTTGCGCCGCGCTCACCGCCCATTGACGCCACTTGCGCAGTCCTACGGGATCGAGAGGAGCGACCAATGGATCGTACACCACCGCCATCAGTTCACCCACCGTCAGGTGCCCTCAAACAAACCTTCTTACAAACAGGACTCGCCGCGCAGTTCTGCGCGGACTGCCCCAGGCTACATTCTCCAGCCGTCGTAGATGACAAGGCCCAAAACGCCGACGACCAGGCCTAACAAGATCGCCAGGCTGCCTCCCGGCGAAGCGAGAAAGATGGAGGCACCCACCATGCTCGCTAATGCGACCGTTTCCATCATGCCAACGATCACGTACTTGAAGAGATTCCAAGTTTGGTCAGCACCACTGAGTGGTCGTTTTTTCCTTTCCACTTTTAATAGGAGCCGCCTTTCCGAAAAGGTCGTTGGGGAATGGATACGAGGGCGCCCTGCTGCCCCAAACAGCTTGGCATTATAACTCAAATCGCCGGAGGACGGAAATTTCGCAATCGGAGCGAATTGGTCACAACGAACACTGAAGAGAATGCCATCGCGGCCGCCGAGATGATCGGATTGAGCAAAATCCCAAAGAACGGGTACAGGACACCGGCCGCAATCGGGATACCGGCGACGTTGTAGAAAAAGGCCCAGAACATATTGCCCTTGATGGTGCGAATCGTCTGCCGTGAAAGCGCAATGGCGGTCACGACGCCGCGCAGATCGCCGGAGATGAGTGTAATATCTGCCGCCTCCATCGCCACATCCGCGCCCGTCCCGATGGCGATACCGATATCCGCCTGCGCCAGCGCGGGGGCGTCGTTAATGCCGTCACCCACCATCGCGACCGTTTTGCCTTGCCGCTGCAATTCCTTGACCTTGTCCGCCTTTTGCCCGGGCAACACCTCGGCGAAATAATGATCGATGCCGACCTGTTTGGCGATGGCGGCCGCGGTCCGCGGATTGTCACCCGTTAGCATGTAAACATCCAGGCCAAGTTTTTTCAATTCCGCCACCGCCGCACGCGAGTTGGGCTTGAGCGTGTCTGCCACTGCAATCAATCCGGTAGGCTGACCGTCGATCGCGACAAACATGGCCGTCTTGCCTGCATCCGCCAGTTCAGCGGACCGGGCATCCAGTCCATCAAGAACGATCCTGGAATCGCCGAGCAGTTTGGCGTTGCCGACCAACACCTTGTGCCCATTGACGCGGGCACGGACACCGCGCCCTGCTAGGGCTGAAAACTCCGAAGGCGTGCTCAACGGCAAGTCCAATTCCTTCGCCCGGTTGACAATCGCCTGTCCGAGCGGATGCTCGCTGTTCTGTTCCGCGCTCGCGACGAGTTGGAGGATCTCGCGAGAAGTTAGATGTTGGTTGGAAGTTGGGTTTTGCCCGATTTCCAATACGTCCGTGACTGCCGTCGCTCCTTGGGTCAGCGTTCCCGTTTTGTCGAGAATGACGGCAGTGACCTTGTGCGCCGTCTCCAACGCGCCGCCGCTGCGAATCAGCACCCCATTCTCTGCCCCTTTGCCCGTCCCGACAATGATGGCGGTGGGGGTGGCAAGTCCCAGCGCGCAGGGACACGCAATAATGAGCACCGCGACGAAATTGACGAATGCAAAGTTAAAAGCCGGCTGTGGACCAAAAACAAGCCACACCGCAAAAGTCCCCAATGCGGCGAGGAGGACAGCCGGAACAAAGACGGCGGAGATCTGATCTGCCAGGCGTTGGATGGGCGCTTTGGAAGCCTGCGCGTCCTCGACCAGCCGGATGATTTGGGCCAACGCCGTTTCTTTGCCGACCTTGCGCGCCTCGAACTTGAACGCCCCCATTTTGTTCAGGGTGGCACCGATGACCTGATCCCCCACGCTCTTTTCGACCGGCAGACTCTCTCCTGTGATCATCGACTCATCCACAGTTGACTGCCCTTCGATAATGACACCGTCGACCGGGACCTTTTCCCCCGGGCGCACGCTGACGATATCGCCAACGCGTACGTCTTCGACCTTCACCTGCAATTCCTGACCCTCGCGGACGACGGTCGCCGTCTTGGCGCTCAAACCCATAAGCTTTTTGATGGCATCCGAGGTCTGCCCTTTGGCTCGCGCTTCAAGATACTTGCCAACTTTGATGAGTGTAATGATGACGGCCGCGCTCTCAAAATAAACGTGAGACGGGATGTTGATGCTGAACAGGGCGGCGACGATGACGAGCACACTGAAAAAGTAGGCCGCGTTTGTGCCGAGCGAGATAAGCAAGTCCATATTGGGCGCCAGCGCCCGCGCCGATTTCCAGGCGCCCCGGTGATACGACCGGCCGACATAGAACTGGACCGGCGTCGCGAGGGCAAACAGGACCCAATCGAAATAACTGGCTTGGAAGAACGGGTCCCACGGCCCCATTAAAGCCGGGATCGTCTGCATAAAGTCGTGCCACATCGACAGTACGAATAGCGGGAGTGTAAAGATAATGCCAACGATCAGGTCGCGGCGCTCGCTTGCGCGTTCCTGCTCCCGCAGGACACGCTCGCGGTCCACCAATTCCTCTTCCTTGCTCCCCACGTCGAGGACCTCGTAGCCGACATCCTCGACCGCGTGCTTGAGATCCCCCAGGGTGACCGCGCCGGGGACCATCTCGACGGTGGCGCGTTCGGTGGCGAGGTTAACACTGACGTTCAGCACGCCGGGGACGGATTTCAAACCGTTCTCGACGTGCATCACACAGCTGGCACATGTCATGCCGCCGATGGGAAGAGTGATCTTGTCTGTGACCACGTCATAGCCAACCTCGCGCACGGCGGCGATCATCTTGTCGATGCCCGTCTGTTCCGGATTGAATTGCACGGTTGCGCGTTCGTTCGCAAGGTTCACCGTCGCTTGCTCGACGCCCGGTACTTGACTCAAGCCCCCCTCGACGTGAGCCACACAGCTTGCGCACGTCATCCCGGCGATGGGGAGAGTTACCTGTTTCACAGCCATATTACCTCCACGGGGAGTGCATCATTAATCGTGGACCGAGAGCAGAACGCAAAATACGGTCCCCTGCATTCAAGAATCATAATTTGGTGCTCGTTTCGAATACGTCCAACAGTTCTTTAATCACGCGTTCGCGCTCGTCGGGCTGGTTGCTGCGGATGGCCGTGGTCACGCAGCTGCCCAGGTGACGCTCCAGCAATAG
>JBLMXX010000586.1:0-6856 GCA_050257995.1 Acidobacteriota bacterium
TTGCACACCGCGAACAACATGTTTCTGGCGCGGCGAAGTCGTCTGGTCGGTCGAATGTCGGGTGCGGAGGAGCGGCGGTGGCTCGGCGCGAGCATGGGCACGCTGGTGTCCAGGTCGTACACGCTGAGCGATGAGGTCTATCTGGCGATGCTGTCGCGCGGGTTTCGGGGCGAGGCGCAGGTGATGTCGACTCTCAAATGGCGGAGCATGGACTGGTTATGGTTGGCAGGGTTCATGGCGGTCGCCGCGATCGCAATTTGGATAGGAAGGTAGCAGCCCTATGGATTTGAATCACAACGGCCATGAACTCCCGGTCTTTACCGCCAAGGGGGTAAATTTTTCGTACAACAGCCAGGAAGCCTTGAAAGGGATTGACTTGACCGTGCGAGCAGGCGAACGGATTGCGATTCTGGGCGCCAACGGTTCGGGCAAAAGCACACTCCTCAAGATCCTGGACGCATTGTATTTCCCGACGAGTGGCGAGGTCTGCGCCTTCGGCGAGCCGCTGACAGAACAATCCATGCAGGACGAGGCGCGTGCGTTTACCTTCCGGCGCCGCGTCGGTCTCGTGTTCCAAGATCCCGACGTCCAGCTCTTTTCGCCGACGGTCTGGGACGAAGTGACCTTTGCGCCGCTGCACTTGAACATGCCGAAAGATGATGTGGTCGACCGTGCCAACTGGGCAATGGACCTGCTGGGAATTCAGAAGCTACGCGACCGGGCGCCGCACCGCCTGAGCGGCGGCGAAAGGAAAAAAGTCGCACTGGCTTCCGTCCTCTCGCTGCGTCCCGATGTGTGGCTGCTGGACGAGCCCACGGCGAGCCTCGATCCCCGGAGCCAGAGCCGCCTCCTGGATTTCATCGGAGAACTGGGGCGCGAAGGCAAGACCATCATAACGGCGACGCACGACCTGGATATCGTAGAGGAAATTGCGGACCGCGTGGTGATGTTTTGCGAAGAGCACCAAATTATGGGGGAAGGCACGCCGCACGATATGCTCTCCGACTTTGACCGGTTGATAGAATGCAACCTGATCCACGAGCACCGGCACAAGCATCAAGGTACGGAGCACATCCACCAGCATTTGCACCAGCCGGCGCATGCGCACGAGCACGAGCAGGGCTAATATGGCGCCTTCATCCAGGCAAGGCAGCGATTAACTGTTTCGTCCGTTCCAGCTCGTGCGTCAACCCTGATGTTTGGAACTGCGCCGCGGCTTGCTCGAAATGCTGGCGTGCGGTGTCATTGTTTTCGCGCGCCTGCAAGACTTGCCCCCACGCGACGTGTGTGCGCGCCGCTTCGAGTCGCGCCTCCCCCGACTCGAACAGTTCCACACTGCGCGCCAAATGGGCGTCCGCTTCCGCCCATTGAGGGGGGGTGCTTTCGGCAAGCGCCTGCCCCCAGGTGCGCTGCGCCTGTGCCTCGGCAAAATGACCGTCCACTGACTGTGCAAAGGTCACGGCCTCTTTTGCGAGCACCAATGCCCGGTCGATCTCTCGCGCGTTAAACGCCGCCTCGGCCTTGACGGCCTCCAACCAATCGTCGATAAGGAAATGCCCTCCAAACCCTTTAGTGAGTCCTTCGGATTGCGCAATACTCTTTTGCGCCGCTTCATGCTGTCCCAACCGGCTTTCCGCCCACGCGCTGGTCGCGTAGGCGCTGTAGGTCGGTAAAATATTGCCGGACGAAACCCCGACTTGGGCCGCGAGCCGGCTCGTTTCCAGCATTTTCTGCATGTCACCGCCCATCAGGTAGATCACCGCTAAAAGGCTGTACGCAACCGAAATGCCGTCCCGGTGCTGTAGCTCCTGTGCCCGCTTGAGACCGCGCTCTGCTGTCCCAGCGCCCAATTCGTAATCGCCGCGCGCGGCGATCACAACCCCGAGCAGCGCGGAGGTCAAAACCCACTCGGTCCAGTTGTGACTCTGTTCCAACGGCTCAAGCGCCTGCTCCAGCCAGGGTAACGCCTGACCAAACTCTCCTTCCCACAACAGTATCCGTGCCAGCAATGTCGAAGCCAGCGCCTCCAGTTCTGGATCCTGGATTTCCTGGGCGACCGGCAGGACCTGGCGAAACCTTTCAAGCGCCAATCGACGTTCGACGCGATAGAAATGCATTCGCCCGATCCACATGTGAATGCGCGCGAAGCGCAAGCGATCCACCGGGGTCTCCCCTACCCGGTCCAAGCTCTCCGTCGAGGATTCCGCCTCACGTAGGTTCGCCAGGTTCTGTTCAGGACTGGCAGATGTAAACGAGACCGACGTGCGTTTGATGATCGTGTCAATCCGGGTCCGGCGGTTTTCATCGTTATCGGGGAGACGCGCCAGCCCTTGTAGCGCGCGGGCATACTCGTCGCGTGCCTCCTGATGAGCGCCCAACCTTACCGCGCGCGCGCCCGCCCGAATGGCATACTCGACCATTTCGGGATCATCCCCGGCCTCTGCATAATGCTCGGCCAGGAGGGTGGCGAATTCGTCTAGTCGGTCCGGGAACAGCGCCTCATACGCCTTGGCTACGCGGTGATGGACGTGGGTTCGGGATTTCAGCAATAGGGACTGATACGCGGCCTCTTGCGTGAGCGCATGCTTAAACAGGTACGCCCACTCCTCCTCCGGAAGGCGGCGCACCAGTCCCGCATTTTCCAGTTGGTCTAATTGGGTCGCCAAAGTAGCCATTCGAACACTCTTGTTAGGATTTCTGTCCGACAGTATACCATGCAACGTTTTGTCTCGTAAACTCCTATTTCCTTTCCCCGTTGTTTCAGAAACCGATGGCCGAACGTTATAGATTGAGAGTCCAGGACATTATCGGGGTGAAGAATGGCTACCGCCAAAGCCAAGCCATCAAAAAATAAAGTGACAGAAAATGGAGCGCTGGGCAGAATGAAAGCCTATTTGAAGGCTCTCGGACCGGGTCTCATCACCGGCGCTTCAGACGACGATCCCTCGGGGATTGGCACCTATTCCCAAACGGGCGCCGCGTTCGGATATGCTCAACTCTGGACGGCGCTTTTTACTTTTCCACTTATGGCAGGGATTCAGGAGATCTGTGCCCGGATTGGACTAGAAACCGGCACCGGGCTGGCGGATGTGATTCGCAAGCATTATCCGAAACCTGTTCTTTACTTTTGCGTGACCCTGCTCTTTGCTGCGAATACAATCAATCTGGGCGCCGATCTGGGCGCGATGGCAGCTTCGGCCCGCCTGCTCCTCGGAATACCGTTCGTTATCTGGCTCATTGCGATCACACTGGTCAGCGTGATCCTACAAGTTTTCGTAGATTACAAGCACTATGCGCGTGTGCTCCGGTTCTTGACCTTGTCCTTATTGGCCTATTTGTTGGTCCCTTTTGTTTCGCCCATGAGTTGGGGACAAGCCCTGCAAAATACGCTCCTTCCGACGGTTCAATTCGACAAAGACTATATGATGAACCTCGTCGCCCTCTTCGGCACGACCATCTCACCGTACTTGTTTTTCTGGCAAGCCAGCCAGGAAATGGAAGAAAAAATCGAGCAGGGCAAAAAGACGCCCGGGTCACGCCGGGGCGTTACGCGGGTCGATCTGAAATGGATGCGTACGGATGTGGTGTCGGGAATGGCTTTGTCGAACCTCGTCTCGTGGTTCATTATTGCCACGACGGCTTCTACTCTATTTCTTCATGGCATCAGGAATATCGACAGCACAACCCAGGCCGCGGAAGCGCTCAAACCGGTGGCAGGAGACTTGGCCTACCTCCTGTTTGCGCTCGGCATCCTCGGGACCGGTCTGTTGGCCGCGCCGATCCTCGCCGGGTCTGCCGCTTATGCGGTTGCCGAGACTTTTAGATTGCGCGAAGGATTATACCTGAACCTGCACGAGGCGCCCGGATTCTATGGGGTGATTATACTCTCCATGTTGATTGGGTTTGGGATGAACTTGATTGGAATCAATCCCATTCAGGCCCTGTACTATACCGCCGTCCTAAACGGACTTGTGGCGCCGCCCCTGCTTGTCATGATCATGCTGATCAGCAACAATGGCAAAATCATGCGGGACAAAATAAACGGTCGAGTCTCCAATCTATTAGGTTGGATCACGACCGTCCTCATGGGCATCACCGCGCTGGCTCTGCTGTTTACCCTCGCCTCAGGTTAATAAAAAAACTCACCCGCATGGGGGTGAGTTTTTTTGTTCTATTGTCCGGTGCTCTGCTGCACCTGAGCGATCGCTTTCTTGACCTCAGCCGGCACATAGCTATCATCATAGTTCCGATCGATCTTGGCCGTGAGCCGGGTCTTTTCCAGCCAATCTGTCAACGCGGTGCTTTGTTTTTGCTGTAGAGCGCTCGCGTCGAGCGGACGGTTTTGTTCGTGCGCCTCTACCTGGATGATGTGGACGCCGAACGTGCTAGTCACCGGTTGGCTGATCTCGTTGACCTTGAGCGAGAACGCCACGTCCTCAAATTCCTTGACCATCTGGCCGCGCGGGAACCATCCGAGGTCGCCGCCCTTGTCCTTGTTGCTCGTGTCTGTCGAATACTCGGCGGCGAGCTTGGCAAAATCCCCGCCGTTCTTCAAAAGGTCCTCGACCTTGACCGCCTCATCGTAAGTCTTGACGAGGATGTGGCGCGCCTGGACCTGCTCGGCGGTGGTGGGGATTTCTTTTCCCAATGCCTCCTGCAGTTTGCGGCGCAGGAGCGCTGTCTCGATCATTTTGCGAAAGTCCCCTTCGCTCATTCCCGCGCCCTTGGAAATCGAATCCAGGAATTTCTTCTTCTGGTCCTGAAAGCCCTGGTAGGTCAGCGGCGTCGAAGTCGGTCCCGGGGTTTCCGTCGGTCCCTCAGTCGGCGTGACGGTAGGCGTGGTCGGGGTCAGGGTGCCGGTCGGAGTCGGCGACGGGGTAGAGGTCGGCGTGGTGGTGGGCGTCAACGTGGGGGTCAGGGTGTTCGTAGGCGTCGGCGACGGACCCTCGGTGGGCGTCGCGGTTGCCCGTGCATAGCCGAAATCGCGTTCGACCTCCTGGTCGATCTCGTCTGCGTTCACGGAGAGATTGCGCCTCGAGGCCTCCTGCCGCGCGATCTCATCGTCAATCATATTCTCCAGATCACTGCGGGGCAGTGACACCAATTCGCTCACCATTTGGCTGGCTTGCTGATTGAAATAATTCTTGAGAAAATCCGTACTGGGGTCGTTTCCGAGTTGAGTCAAGTTGGAGCTTATCGAATTCAACTGCGAGAGGATCGAACTGGAATCGTAACGCAGGCGCATCTGGTAATCGCGCAACGTGATCGGCACGCCGTTCACGGTCGCGATGGGGTTGTTTAGCTTTCCAATGTTCTCTTGATAGTAGCCAAAGCCCAAGACTAACAAAATCAGGAGAACGACGGCTCCCAAACCAATAAATAAATAACGTTCCTGACGCTGCTCACGCGCCCGCCGGATCTGCTGTTTGCGCGTCTCTTCCGGCACCCTTTTTCCAACTTTAGGCATCTCTAAACCTCAAGGCGACAGCAGACCGCTTCGCGAGGCGAATGATCAAACTCGTCCGCCTCGCGAAGCGGTCCTCCGTCTTTAGTCTTACCTCTATTCTCCGCGCGCCTGGGAAGCCGTAAACGGCAGGAGCGCGATGTGCCGCGCGCGCTTGATGGCGAGCGCGAGACGGCGCTGGTGCTTGGCGCACGTTCCGATCTTGCGACGCGCTTTGATCTTGCCGCGTTCCGTCAGGTAGCGGCGGAGTTGGTCGCCCTGCTTATAGTCGATATTTTTCACTTTGGCCGAGCAGAACGGGCACGTTTTCGGAGGCCGTGGCCCGGAATAACGGCCGCGGCGCGGCTGTTCCGAGCGCTCGCGGCGGGGTGCCGAAGGAGGCGCCGACTCTCGCGGGGCGGGCGCTGCAGGCGTTGTGGTCGTTTCAGGGGTATCTGCCATTTCGATTCAATGCTCCTAATGCGATTCACTCATGGGTGGCGGTTCGTCCGCCGGATTTTCCACCAGCGCGGCATCACCCATTTCCTCTTCCGTCCCGCGCAGGCGTTTGTCCAAAATAATCACTTCGTTAGCGATGATTTCCGTGCGATAGTGCTTTTGTCCGTTCTCGGCTTCCCAGCTCCGCGTCTCGAGACGTCCTTCCACGTAGACGGCCGAGCCCTTCGCCAGGTACTGGCTGCAGATTTCGGCCAGGCGCTCCCACGCGATGACGTTGAACCATTCCGTCTTTTCGACGCGTTCGCCCTCCGGTTTGAGCCACGAGCGTGAGACGGCGACGGCGAATGAGGTCACGGGCTTGCCATTGGGCGTGTAACGCATTTCCGGATCGCGCCCGAGATTGCCGATAATCTGTACTTTGTTAAGGCCTCTCATGGTTTCCTCCGAACGACAACCATTTCCCAATCGAAGACAGTCGCGCACAGCCGCCGGACCGTGCGCAGGACCGTTTCAGGTCATTCGCCGTCCAGGCGGACGACGAGGAAACGCAAAACCTCTTCAGTCAATTTCAGGGAACGTTCGAGCTCGCGCACAGCGGTGGGAGGCAGGTTGAGCTGAAGAACGGAGTAGAATCCTTCGGTGAACTTGCTGATGGGGTACGCCAGGCGACGTTTTCCCCAGTCGTCGCGGCGCTTGATCTCGCCGCCGTTGTTGGCGACGAACTTGTCCACGCGTTCGTTGACCGCGGCCAGCGCCTGCTCATCCACCGTGGGGCGGACAATATAAACCAATTCGTAGGGCAATTGAGGCTCCTTTCCTCGGGTTTGCTCCAGGTATTGACGCGCGCCCTCTGTGCGGTCGCTCCGTGGAGCAGAAAGGTGTGATATGGGATTTGAACGGAGAGATTATAGCATCGAAAATGGAATCTGGCAAATCCAGCTCGAGAGGTCCAGA
>JBLMXX010000587.1:0-4290 GCA_050257995.1 Acidobacteriota bacterium
AGTTCAAACCCGGGACTCGAAATCCGGACGGCAAGCGCGCCGTCTTCGGATACTTTTCCCGACGTCATTGTGCCGGAAGGCAATAGGACGACGACCTGCCCAAACGTTTGTCCCACGTGCCTCTGAACCGCGTGCAGGATTTCCTCCACCCCTACGGCGGCGGCCAGGTCTCGGCTTAATTCATAGATTTCGGTCGTCTGCAGCTCACGGCGCTGGGCGGCTTCCGCCTGCTCCCGGACGCGTGTCATGAGGGTGCTGATGACAAGCCCTACGATCAGAAATCCGGCAAAGGTCAGGAGATACTGCGTGTCGGAAACGGCAAAAGTGAATTGAGGCGGCACAAAGAAAAAGTCCAGTGCCAGCACGCTGGTTACAGCGGCGACAATGGACGGACCTCTTCCCAGATAAATCGCCGCGACCACGACTGGGACCAGGTATAGCATGACCATATTGGTCGCCGCGATGTGAGAGGCGAAGGGCGCGCCCAGCAGGGTGGTGGCTGCGATGAGGGACAAACAGAGCCCGTAACGCTGCCAAGAAACCCGCGGTCTCCACTGCCAGAGCCGGGGTATCTCGCGAACGGCCAGGGCATCGACCCCGGCATGCTCGACCCGGGTCCCCGGTGCTTGTGCGCGCGCGATCTGCTCATCCGAATTGGTCGACATCAATCCCCTGAAAGAGGCACAGACAGACCTCTTGCAAGACTATTCTACCACACTTGGCAAGTTTGCGATCAGTGCTTGCCATTCGTCCCGCAAGTCGAATGGGCAATGGGGATGAAATAGGAGGGGTCGATCAGTTATAGCGACCTTTCATTGAAACCGGTTCTCGCTCCGGGCGGTCAGGACCGCCGGCTTGGAACGAAAAGTGAGGTTGTAACCTCTCGGCTTGGGGCAAGTCGTGCCCTGGAGAATCATCGGGGTCGATCCACTCGAACTTTGGCAGATCATCGGCAATCATGGCGCCGCGATTGGAGTGTATCCAGAGGAACATCAAGCCAAAGACGAGCAGCAGAATGCCAATCTCAATGAAGCGGCGTTCCTCCGGGAAGATCGGCATTTCATCGTCAACCACGAGAAAACCAATCATTAAAGGCAATAACGCAAACAACACTAACCATTTGGGCCTGGGCTTGCTCATCAAAAACTCCCTTTAAATGGGCCGGAAGATTTCAATAGCATCGCGAGTACCGCCGCTCTCCCGTCCAGACCCAGTATACGTAGATGTAGGTCAAAAGATCGACAAAAAAAGCCCCGGCGAGGTCAAGAAATTGTCAAGAAACAAAGACACTTTGCGATTTACTATTGACTTGATGCCCATCTCACCGTAGAATACCCGTACGGCAAGATGTGTATTCTTTCGATTTAGAATTCGCGCTGGAGAATCGGTGCAAATTCAGAACGGCTCATCTACACCGGAAAATGGGGTGAGCCGTTTTGCTTTGCCCACTACCCGGAAGGCAAATAGAAAGTGGAACAAAAACCTGATCAGCAATCTTCATCCGGTCAATCGAATGGTTCTGGCGAGCCGCGCAACCCGTCCGCCTCACAATCCCCTCTGAATCCGGAATTGGTCACCAGCGAACTGAAACATGGTCCGCGTCCCGGAGATGTATATCTGCGGCGGGAACAACCCTATCATCACGTTTTCCGGCGAGTGGGACCGGGTCACTTTGTCGCGACCGCGGCATCGGACCGCCCCGAGTCGCGTTTCGAAAGGGCCTATCGGGCCATCAAACGGGTCCTCATCGGTCGTCCGCTGGAAACGGCGGAAGAAATTCACCAGCGTTTGACCAAGGTCAAAGCGCTGGCGGTTTTCGGTTCCGACGCCATTTCCTCCAGCGCTTATGCGACAGAAGCCGCGCTCGTCATCCTGATGGCGGCAGGAAACGGCGCGTTGAATATTTCATTCTATACGGCGCTCGCCATTGCCCTGCTCCTCTCGATGGTGGCTTTTTCCTATCGCCAAACCGTCTATGCCTATCCGCACGGCGGAGGATCCTACAACGTCAGCCGCGAGAATTTGGGGCAATTGCCAGGTCTGGTGGCGGCATCCGCCCTCCTCATCGATTACGTTTTGACCGTTGCCGTCTCCATCGTCGCGGGCGCCGCCGCGGTGACATCCGCGTTGATCGCTTCGGGCATGGGTCCGCAAGTCAATGCGTTGGAGGCAACCTTGCCTCCCCTTCTCAACTTGAACGTGATTTTGAGTCTCTTTTTCATTGCCCTGATCACGCTTGGAAATCTGCGCGGCATCCGTGAATCCGGCACGATATTTGCCCTGCCCACCTATCTTTTCATTGTCAGTCTCAGCATCCTTCTGATCATCGGGATGTTCAAGGCCCTGACGGGCACGCTGAGCCCGGTGACGCCCCCGCCCCTGCTCCAGGCCACCGAGCCGATCAGCCTGTGGTTGATCCTGCGCGCCTTTTCGGCGGGTGCCGTCGCGATGAGTGGCACCGAAGCCATTTCGAACGGCGTGCCCGTTTTCCAAAAGCCGGAATCCAAGAATGCCGCGACCACCCTCACCGTCATGGCGACCCTGCTGGGCGTTTTCTTTCTCGGGGTTTCTTACCTGGCGACCCATATGGGATTGGTGCCGGGCGAAGAGACCATCATTTCCCAGGTCGCGCTGGCGGTCTTTGGCACGAGCATCTTTTATTACATCTTCCAAATCGCCACCATGGGGATCCTCGTCATTGCCGGCAACACCGCATTTGCCGATTTTCCCCGGCTCTCTTCCGTGCTGGCGCGCGACAATTTCATGCCCCATTCCTTTCTCTTCCGGGGAGACCGCCTGGCATTCTCAACCGGGATTATTGCCCTGGGCTCCATTGCCTCCCTTCTCGTCGTCGCCTTTGGCGGCAACGTGGACAGCCTGATCCATCTCTACGCGGTAGGCGTTTTCCTCGCGTTTACCATGTCCGATTCGGGCATGGTCGTCCACTGGTGGAAAACGCGCGGGCCCAATTGGAAGAAGAGCATTGTCATTAACGGGGTCGATGCCGTCTTGACGTCCAGCATCCTCGTCATCGTCGCCATCACCAAGTTTGCCCTGGGCGCGTGGATCGTCCTCATCCTGATTCCGATCATTGTTTCCTTCTTCCTTTTCGTCCACCGGCATTACTCGCAAGTGGCACAGCAGTTGCGCATCCTGCCCGGCCAACTCCCCGCGCCGACCATCGCCCAGGTCGTGCTGGTCCCGATTGACGATGTGAACTATGCCTCCCTGCGGGCCATGGCATTTGCGCGCACGATCTCCCACGATGCGGTGGTACTCCACGTCTCGACCAATGCAGAGCGCGCGGAAAAGGTCAAGCAGAAGATGAAAGCCTTCGCGCCGGACATGAAACTGGTGATTCTGGATTCGCCCCTGCGCGCGTTTGTGCGGCCTCTGCTGGCGTACATCGATGCGCTGCACAGCCAGTGCGCCGATGCCTTTGTGACCATCATCCTGCCGGAGTTCATCCCGGCACATTGGTGGGAAGGCTTTCTCCACAACCGGACGGCCGCGCGTTTGCGGAAGGTGTTCGAAGTACATCCGAATGTAGCCGTCGTCCTGGTGCCGTACCTGCTCGATCCTTAACGCCGTTTTGAGATCGGAGCGTCCATCCAACAGCGCCTGAAAAGCAAAAAATCTTCCCGGGATTCAGTCTCCGGGACGATTTCGCGTCCAGGGACATATAAAC
Source organism: Acidobacteriota bacterium (assembly GCA_050257995.1). GTDB lineage: Bacteria > Chloroflexota > Anaerolineae > UBA4142 > UBA4142 > JBLMXX01. The sequence goes on from JBLMXX010000587.1 coordinate 3,689, forward strand.
GGCTTGACCTGGCGCTACGGGAGAAATGCACAAATCACATTACGTTTCTGGCAGTTGAATCGCAAGTGTCATAAGTGTTTGCCCAATGTCATCAGGTACGCCCAACAAACACGAGTGTCAGGTCTACTCTTTCACCTCTCACGTGATGGTATATTGGCTGATCAGGCGACCAATCCCCATCACCACTGTAATGCACGTCGGGATGACGGCAATGGCTAATCCAAACTTGATCACCATCGTAATCCCTGGTGAGACAGCAATTGGACCCCCAAGCACCATTTGCACGAGGACAACCAAGCCGAGAAGGTTCAATCCCAATTCCGCGCCGCGCGTGATGGTGTTCCATCGCCTCAGGGCAAGGTTCGCAATACACAGGCTAAACGCGAATCCCCAGTACAGGTTCAGCATCGGCATGTGAACCTGAAACTCTGGCGCGAGCAATGGCGTGAAACTCGCCGGATCGGTCAACGACTTAAATATCCCAACTTTCTCCGGGAAGAAGTTGAACACTATCGCTATGGCAGCGATGAGACCAACCTCTATGACCGTGCCTACCAAATGCACGTGATCCAACTCGGTTTTTGCCTTCGGGAATGTTCGGG
>JBLMXX010000588.1:0-3423 GCA_050257995.1 Acidobacteriota bacterium
GCAAAGTAGGTGGCGTGCGCGCGCCGCCGTCCCAGGGTCGCCAGGTCATAGCGTTTGCCGCCGGAGATCTGCGAGTCGAAAACGCCCAGGAGCGCGGACTGGAGGTTTTCATGCGCCGAGACGTCAAACCCCACCTTGTCCACGTCCACCATCCAGTCTAGGTCCCGCCACACTTCGCACCCGTACAATCGCCTGGGCTGGAATTCTTTGGGCAAACTCCGAAGCGCGGCGATCACGCGCAATGCGACCGCGACGTGGGTATCGTGCTTGTCGGCGAGATTGTGGGTATAGACCGCCTCTGCTCGCGCGGCGCGGATCAGCATTGCCAAATCCTCGACCGGCTGCCGGTTGGAGCCATCCTTGACGGATTTGCTCGGATAATCGAGGATGACTTGGGCGGCATACTCGCCGACGATGGCGGCTTTTTTCTGCTCCTTGAACCGCACGACCCGCATGTCTTCGTCGCTGTAATCGCGGTACAAGTCATCTCGCGGCGAGCCGCGCCCGTCCGTGACGACCACGCCCGTGAACCATTTGTCTTTTTGCTGAAAGCACCGGAGGATCGGCTCTGTGCACATGATCTCCAGATCGTCCTGGTGGGCGCTGATGCCCAGGTGCGTTGTGCGCGCCAGCGCCGCTTCGTCCGCCACTCCGTCGGGCACGAAAAACATCGCCGTGCTATTGTTCAGTCTCAAATGACACCTCTGTCAAGGCAGGCTTGCCGCCGCGATGGATTGACCGACCCGCCGGCTCTTTTCGTCGGGCAGTTGAATATGAATGTGCGCCAGTTCCGGGAATTCGGACGCGATCACCCGGTTCGCTCCGTCGAGAATGATCTGTCCGCCCCGCCCTGAGGTGCACCGTCCCAGGATCAGGACATGCTTGAGATCGTAAAAGTCGGCATAATGGGCAATGCCATAGCCCATGTAAATGCCCATGCTCTCCCAAATCCGGGTCGCTCCGGGGTCGCCCGCCTCGAGTTTTTCCTGGACGAATTTCAGTTTCTCGGCGTCCGTCACACCGGCGGGAATCTGAATTCCGGCGCGCGGCGCGAGACGGAAGACGGACTGCTGGGAAAAATAGAGCGAACCGCAACCCCGGTCGCCCGACCATTCGTCCACGGGCGCATCCGGTTGATAGTCCACCGGCGCAAAAGCCAGTTCGTTGAGCCACCCGGTGATCTTGCCGTCCGGAGTGACATACCCGGTCGCCTCGCTGGAGCCGAGAGCGATGCCCAGGATGCCGTTATCCTCCAGCGACATCGCGCCCGCGAGCGCGGTCACGTCGCCGTCGTTGATGATCTCGAGCGGCACGTCCCATTCCGTGCGAATGCGGAGGAAGAGGTCCCGGACCCGGTCGAAGCGCTCCTTGGGCACGCCGCGGAACAAGGACGCGATCATCGGGCGGTTGTCGATGTAAATACCCGCCGAACTTCCGCCGATGGCGTCGACGCGCGGCATTTTCGCCGCGGCGGACCTGAGCGCGGCGGTGATTTCACGATAGTGGTATTCGGGGTCCGCCTGTTTGCGCGGTTCCCAGACCACCTCTTCGCTGTAGACGGCTTTGCCGTCGACGACGGCAGAGACCTTGCGGTCGGATGCGCCGAGGTCGAAGCCGATGCGGCAGCCGTCGAGATGGCGCCCCAGCGACTTGCCTCTTTCGGATGCGGGAGGGACTTGCTCCGGGTCGCAGGATACGACGGTAAAGGTACGCTCGTACACATCTTCGCCCATAAAGTGATAATCGAACGCGCGCCCACCGCCCGGCGCGTACTCTTGCCGCAGATACTCCCCGATGCGGCGGGGTCCGCCGGCGTAGACCTTCCAGCCGCCCCTCTGCCAGAGGAGGAACTTGAACAGTCGCTCGGCATACATGAGGTTCGCCGCGGCTTGAGGGTGATCTTCCGGCAATACGCGCGTCGCGTAGCGCGACACTTCCCCATCCGTCCGCTCCAGACCCAGCACCAGCGGCGCGCCCGCGCCGGAGGCGTCGACCCGTTTCTGAAAGGCGCGATTGGCCAGCACCGCAGGCGCAAAGTCCTCGTCCAGCGGCGGCACAAACCTCGGCTTGATCAAATCCAGAGAGTGCATGCGATGGTCCTCGGGTTTATTTTGCAAGTATACCACGTTTCAGATTGGGGACAAAAGAGGAGAACGCCGTATCAAACAGAGGCTCCCATGCCCGACGGTGCCGCGGCATGGGAGCGCGATAGACAAATCTGCTGTGCAGACTTCCGAAGTTTCCGCCCCGCTCCGCTCTTTAAGCTTCGGGGGTGCTCCGCAAGACTTCGGAAGTCTAATTAGGATCCTAGTCCTCGCCGCCCGCTTTGATCTGCCCGCGGATTTCACCGGCGGGGAATCGCGTCGTGTGGACATTTGCGTAGGTGTTGCCGCTCTGGATGGCGCGCACCGCCCCGGCAAAATCCCCTGCCGCCAGACCCTGGTCAGGTGTTGGCGCAAGGATGTCAGCCGCGGTTATCGTTCCCGTTACCGTTCCTCCCGCCGCCGGGCAAGCGGGTTTACCACCGCCGCCACACAGGAAGGCAAAGATGCCCCCATTTACCCCGCGTTGAGCAAAGTGAATGTGGGAAGCCAGCGCGGGCGTGGTCAGACCCGAAAAGGTCAGGGTGTAAGTTATCGAGCTTGCGTTGATCTGAGCGGTGAAGGTGCCATGCCCATTCGTGAGCTTGGAGGGGACCTCCTGAAAGCCCGTGAGACTTGCCTTCAGGGTGTTATCTTCGTTATCGGCTCGGATCGAAGAACCCGTGAGCGCCAGGACGAAGATCGTCGAGATCAGGGCGCTGAGCCATAGTCTTTTCATGTTATACTCCTCGTATAGGAACAGGGGGGCGCGTGAGAACGCACCACACCTATGGTAAATAGGGTTGGGAGAAAGTCTTTATCTTTTTACCGCTTACCTCCTTTGTAAATGCACCCGGTATGAAAACAATAACCAACCTGCCTCTGGCAAAATAAGGGAAACAGGTTGGTCTAGTGTTTTCGGCGTTGTTTCCTCCAACAGCAGAGGTTACAGAGAAGGCGATCGTCGCCGGGAGCAGAAGAACTTGCCGCATTATCGCGCTCTTGTATACTTGTGTCTATGGGAATTACGTACGGTAACGCCGAACGGTTTTTGTGCTTGCTAATGCTGGCACTATAGCAAGCACAACTTTCAGGAGCGGAGAATGTTTAGGAGAACCTTCACAACTGCAACCCTTCTAATGCTAGCCCTGCTGCTCATTGGCTGCGCGAACGCCGCCACCCCGGAGCCGCCAAGGACGATGCCGCCCGACGCGACGGAGACGACCGCTCCCCCGACGGTTGCACCCGTCACCGCGACACCGCCGCCACTGCCAACCGATCCCGTCGCCACCCTACCCTTGCGCTGCCGCGTCGAAGGGCAGATGGGCTACGCCGACCCGAA
>JBLMXX010000589.1:0-4461 GCA_050257995.1 Acidobacteriota bacterium
CGCTATGGTCCCCGCGCGGTCATTTCCCTTTCCCTCCTCGTCGTCGCGGCCGCCATGCTCGCGACCGGTCTCTTCCCGTCCTTTGAAGCCGCGCGCCTGGGGCGATTCTTTGGCGGAGTAGGCGGCGCGGGTGGAAATGTTCCGGCGATGGGTCTGGTATCGGCGTGGTTTGGCACCAAGCGGCGGGGTTTGGCATCCGGTGTCGCGGTCGCGGGATCGAGCATCGGGTTGATGGTGACGGGACCTCTGATACCTGCCATACTGAACCGGTATGGTGTTGATGGCTGGCGCGTGAGTTGGTATGTTCTTGGGGGCATGGCGGCGATTGTTTCGGTTCTGTGCTTTGTCTTTTTGCGAAACCGCCCGGATCAAATGGGCTTGGTGCCCGTCGGCGATGGTGAGGCGGAGAAGTCGAAACGAGTCACGGAAAAGAATGCCTCCGCTTTGGATTGGGGGCTAGTCTACAAATCTCCATTGTTGTGGCGATTGGCAGCTATATATTTTGCATTCGGGTTCGCGTACCTTGTCTATTCGACTTTTTTCGTCCGGTATCTCACAAAGGAAGTCGGGTTTACGGCGGAGAGCGCGGGCACGCTCTGGCTGCAAGTTGGGATTGTCTCTACCTTTAGCGGTTTTATCTGGGGTGGGCTCTCAGATCGTTGGGGACGCCGGGCGAGCCTCATCGCCGTATTCACCCTGCAGGGACTCGCGTTCCTGGCGTTTGGGTTGAGCCGGGAGTTGCCGTCAGTGTATGTGTCTGCTGGACTCTTTGCCATCACGGCTTGGAGCATCCCCGCTCTGATGGGGGCATTGGCGGGCGATATCTTTGGAGCGCGGTTGGCACCGGCTGCGATCGGACTCATGACGATTGTCTTTTCTTTGGGACAGGTGATTGCCCCGTATTTCGCGGGAGCGGTCGCGGATGCGACCCAGTCTTTTTCGCTCGCGTTTGTGGCGGGAGGCATCGTCTCATTGATCGGCGCGGGCGGATCTCTGACCATCCGCCTGCACGGGAAGGAAACGTAGGAGACTCTATGCGCGGTCGGAGGGATCGCGGTCTCTTCTAGCAGAGTATTGGGGGATATGAAAGACTGATGCAGATTTCCGTACGGCTGGACGAACCGGCCTGGCGACTGGTGGGACAGAAAAACATTTCTGTCTGCCTTGACGACGAGGCACACACGGTTGCCGATCTTATTGGCGAGTTGACGAATCAATTCGCGGGTCTGGACGCGGAGCTTAGCGGGCAGACCGGCGATCTCGTTCCATACAGTTTATTTTTGAACGACGAGCCCGTGCGGTGGGCGAAGGTCGCTCAGGTGAATGTTCATGACGGTGATCGCTTGCGCGTGATTCTACCGATTGCAGGAGGCAGTCATGCATTACGTGATCGTCGGTAATAGTGCGACGGGGGTGGGCGCCGCCGAGTCGATCCGCGAGACGGACCCGGACGCCAGAATACTCATCATTGGTGATGAAGAGCATCACGTATACTCGCGCCCGCTCATTTCGCATTATATTGCGGGTGAAGTCGGCGCGGACGAGATGAGATACCGTCCCGCGGATTTTTACACGCGCCTCAACGTCGAGAAACGGCTGGGCGTGCGTGCTCAGACCATCGACGTGGACGCCCATGCCGTTACGCTTGCCGATGGAAAATCCATCCATTACGACAAACTGCTCATTGCGACCGGTTCAATCCAAAAGTTCCCCCCCATCAAGGGCCGCGAGCACACGGGCATCTTTGATTTCTGGAAGCGCGCGGACGCCGACGCTATTCGCGAGCGCATCAGCGGATGCGACGTGCATCTGTCCTGCACGGCGGTTGTCATTGGCGCGGGGCTGGTGGGCATTCAGGCCGCATACGGGCTCCATGGCGCCGGGATGAAAGTGGTCCTGGTTGAGCTCTTGCCTTCCATTCTCAGCCGCATTCTCGACGGTCCCGCCGCGGGTTATGCGCAGGGCATTTTCGAACAGCACGGGGTGCAGGTGCTGACAGGGCGCTCGGTCGCCGAGATCCTGGGGACGGCAGATGAAGGCGTCACTGGCGTGGTGCTGGATAACGGCGCCAGGATCGACTGCGGGCTCGTCGTCAAGGCGACGGGAGTCGCACCCAACCTCGCGCTCGTCAAGGGCACCCGAATCGCGACGAATATGGGCATCCTCGTCGACGAACATTTCGAGACCAATATTCACGACGTATATGCTGCGGGCGATGTCGCGGAAACTTTTGATGTGACGCGCGGCAAGATGTTTGTGAATGCGAACTGGCCTAACGCCCATGCCCAAGGGCGCATCGCGGGTCTCAATATGGCGGGTCACGTGACCCCATACCGCGGCTCCATTGGCATGACGTCCATGCCGCTCTTCGGTGTTCCCATCGTCTCCATCGGACTGGTCGAGCCGGAAGCGGGGGACGAGGTGCGGGTGCGCGAATCACGCGAAAACCGAGTCTATCAAAAGCTGGTTTTTCGCAAAGACCATCTGGTTGGCGCGGTGATGGTAAGCGGGGTCTCTACGGTCGGCCTCCTCAATCACCTGGTGCAAAAGCAAGAGCCGGTCACCCTGCTCAAGGACTCGCTCCTGGGAATGAAGGCGCAGTACTATTTCTCGCGGCGGCGGTGGTTCCAGAAAGAAATGGAAGGTGTTGGGCTGCCGTGGCGCGAATCGCTCAGTTCTACCGAGCACTATGAAAAGCATTTTGACGATGATAAATGGGCGGAGCGTGAGCGCGACGAACGCCAGTGGAAGTAGCGGACGATGCGGATAACACCGAAGAGTGAATTGGACAACCGGGTTGCCAAATTCCAGGTGCTTTTAAGAGAAAATCACTTGGATGGGGCACTCATTGTTCAGAATACAGACCTGTTCTACTTTGCGGGCACCATCCAGCAGTCGCACCTGTACATCCCTGCCGAGGGATTGCCGGTTCTAATGACACGCCGGAGTTTTTCGCGGGCGCGAGCCGAGTCGGCTCTGGAACGCGTGGTGCCATTGGGGTCACCGCGCGATGTGCCTGGTTTGTTGCGAGACCATGGTTATACGCTCCCCAGGGTCCTGGGGTTGGAATTGGACGTGCTTCCCTCCAATTCCTATTTGGGCTACCGGGAAATTTTCGACGGCGCCGGTCTTTGCGACGTTTCTACTCTGATTCGTCGCGCGCGCGCCGTCAAGTCGGAGTACGAACTGGCGGCGATGCAACGCGCGGCGAAAATGGCCGAAAAGGTTGTCGCCGCGATGAGCAACTTGCTGGTGGAGGGAATCCCGGAAATCGAGCTGGCAGGTAAGCTCGAGGCGGTTGCGCGTGCCGCCGGGCATCAGGGACTGGCGCGGTTTCGTTTGTGGAACAACGAGATGTTTTACGGGCACCTGATGGCAGGCAAGAGCGCGGTCCAGTCCAGTTATCTTTCATCGCCGACGGGGGGACCGGGGCTGAGCCCGGCATTTTCCCAGGGGTCGGGTCGACACAAAATCCGGCGCGGCGAGCCGGTGTTGTTCGACTATGTGTTTCTTTCGGATGGATACATTGTCGATCAAACCCGTATCTTTTCCATCGGAGCCCTACCGGATAAACTACTGCGCGCCCATGCTGCCATGCTGGAAATCCAGGACGCGATTGCATGTACCGCCAAGCCGGGCGCGACCGGAGGCGAGATTTTTGAGCTAGCCAGGCAGATGGCCGGCAAGTTTGGCTATGCTGAGCATTTCGGCGGTATCGGCAAAGATCGCATTTCATTTGTCGGTCACGGTGTCGGGCTGGAATTGGACGAGTACCCCTTCCTAGCCAAAGGACAGGCGATGCCATTCGAAGCGGGGATGGTGATAGCGGTAGAGCCCAAGGTAACGTTTGCCAACTTTGGAACCGTGGGAATCGAGAATACGTTCGTCGTGACCGACCGCGGGGCAAGAAAGATCACGCGCGGTTCCGACAAAATCGTTAGCGTGAAGGCAAGGTGAGTGAGCGTGGCAATGTTGACTCGGATTCGAACACTGCTCATATTTTTCGCTTTAGGACTGTTGATAAGTGGAATTACCGCCTTTCCAATTGAATGGGAAGCCGGCCTGTTGAAGCGATTGATGCTAGACACCGGACTTGCTCGTTCGATCTGGCCCGCGATGGCTGATTGGATTGCGTTCGTGTATCAGGGAATTGTGGAGACCTATCAAGCGTATCCCTTCATGGCATACGGGACGGACTGGCTGGCGTTTGCTCACATCGTAATTGCAGTAGCCTTTTGGGGACCGATCCGCGACCCGATCAGGAACATCTGGGTTATCGAATTTGGAATGATTGCATGTGTGCTTGTATTGCCCCTTGCCCTCATCGTTGGTCCGCTGCGCGGAATTCCGTTCTTCTGGCAAGTGATTGACTGCTCTTTCGGAGTAATTGGAATCATTCCCCTTTGGATAGCATACGGATATATACGACAACTTTTACCGTCCCAGGCGCATGTGGGTCCC
>JBLMXX010000590.1:0-4353 GCA_050257995.1 Acidobacteriota bacterium
GTTGCCGCAAACGCCACGACGAGCAGCGCGATAAGCAGTGCAAACCAACGTTTCATTTTAATCCTCCGACGAATCCTTTTAGAGACTCTCCTGTCCCCCATTCGATATACGCTCAAGTCTAGATTCGGTTACAGTCAAATTGGCGAATAAATATCCTGGCGGTCCTGAATCTATGGTATAATATTGCGACTGAGGTGTGAGGCATGGTAGCTCAAAAAGATAAACTATTTGTGGATTTTAAAGGCGCGCTAGAGAATCTGCGCGACTTGGATGCTGCGCTTTCGCTCTCTGCGCTGGGTGCGCTGTCGGGTGTCAACCGGCAGGAACTGGCGGATTTCGCCTCGTTGTGGGTCCGTCTCCCGACGGAACGGCGGCAGCGCGCTTCCCAGATGATGGTGGAGATGGCGGAGGAGAATTTCAAGAACGATTTCAACCTGCTCTTCCGCTATATGTTGGATGACGAGGATGCCCAGGTGCGTGTCCATGCCATCGACGGCTTGTGGGAGGATGAGGATGTAGCTCTCGTCAAGCCGCTGGTCGGTTTCCTGCGCAGCGATCCAGACCCGGGCGTAAGGGCGGCAGCGGCGGATTCACTCGGACGCTTTGTTTTGCTCGCCGAATACGACCGCCTGCCGCAAAAGGCGATGGCCGATTTGGTCCACGACGCCCTCTTGTCCACGATCCGCAGTGGATTGGAGACGACGGACGTGCGTGCGCGCGCCATCGAGTCGCTCGCCTATTGGAGCGAGGACCTGATGCGCGATATTATTGCGGCTGCCTACGAGGACGACAACGCGCAGATGCGCGCCTGTGCCGTGTCGGCAATGGGACGCAGCGCGGACACCTATTGGCGGAAAACGGCAGCGGGCGAATTGGAATCGCCCGACCCGCGGATGCGGTTTGAGGCGGCGGTGGCGGTCGGCGAACTGGAAGACCGCGAGTCCGTGCCGCGCCTGATCGAACTGCTGGAGGACAGTGACCGCCAAGTCCAAAGCGCGGCGATCACGTCCCTGGGTCAAATCGGCGGCAAGCCGGCGCGGGAGGCGTTGCACCGGGCAGCCGAATCTGAGGACGAAGTCATCCGCTCGCTCGCCGACGAGGCGCTTCAGGAACTGGACTTTGCCAGCAATTCGGACCTTTTGCTTTTCGACCTGGGTGTGGAGGACGAAGACTGGGAAGATATGGAGTTGGACGGGGACGAGGAAGAGGACGAGGAAGAAGACGAGGGTGAGGAATGGGGGGACTCGGAGATGGACGAGGACGACTCCGACAGAGCGGAGGACGAAGAATCTTTGGAGGAATGACCCTTTATCATTCTCTCATTGGGCGAAATAGGAGGAACGCGAGCGCAAAGGTGCTCGCGTTCACTTTTTCAGCTGGTTGGACCGGCAGATTTGCATGATCCGAATATTAGTTCCACTGCGTTCGATTGGACATTGACACCCACCCAATTCCATCGTAGAATAATCCTGGTTGGTTGCCTCTGACCGGGTGGTGGTGAGGAGTGCTCCCCGCGTTTTTTCCCGCGGAGAGTTTTTGTTTTTATGAGGAGGCGCAGCGATGCGCACCTCGCCGACTCGTTCCATCTGTATTCTGCACTGGTTGTTACAGCACCTGTCGTACTGGCGCGCACCCACGCGCGACGATGGCAGGCGTTTTTTTATTGTCTAGCATAATGGGGCCGTCGTGCGGCTGGGCCGGCAGGTCGGGGTACCGACCCCGGTGCATACGTTTCTCTATCAATGTTTGTTGCCGCAGGAATTGCAGGCACGCGGCAAAATTCAATTTGCCGCACAGAGGGGGTGAGAGACTTGAAAGTCGTGCATTGCCGGGATGTCGGTTTTGACTGCGACGGTGTGGTCCAAGCCGAAACGGAAGCCGAGGTTTTGCACCAGGTCGCGGAGCACGCCAAGACCGTGCACAATCTGCAAGAGATCTCGGAAGAAATCGTCGCGAAAGTGCGGTCGGTCATTCGGGACGAGCAGCCGGTCTCGGGATGATTGCTGGCGGTCGTATTTTGCTGGCTTAGCATCACGTGATGCCAAGCCAGATGCGAAAGGAGAATCATCATGAACAAGCAACCGAACGCGTCATTCAAGCTCGTAATCTTTGCTGCACTCCTGTGGTTCGTGGTAGGATGTGCTAGTGCAAGTACTCCAACTCCTTCAACTCCATCCCTGGTAGGAACTTGGGTGGCCACCTTTACCGAGGCAGATGGTCCACTGATGGCGGGAATATATGGTGAAATGACTTTCGCCGATGATGGTCGTGTTTCGATCCTCAGCAGTGCTGGAGCTGGAATCCACACGGATAGCGGCTCCTACGCTGTCACGCGGGACCAACTGATTCTGACGGATGAATTGGGCTATTGCGCTAGCCTGGGGTTCCCGATATCCACCTACAAGTGGTCTGTCGAGAACGACTCTTTGACACTGACCGTGATTGATGACGCGTGTTACATTCGCTACAAGAGCAATACGCGCACCTGGTCGAGGAAGACAACAGTTGGAACGCCCGTCCCGACGGGGATGCCCATGCTCAAGTAAAGTCACTTTAGGTTTGTATGCAAAAGCAATACACAAGGGACAGGTAAATACCTGCCCCTCGTTCTCTTCCTGCGAATGCAGGTCTCGAAATTCGTGCTGACCTCGGATCGGAAGACCTCTGCCTCGGTAGATTAGCCCCGGTTGTAACAGGCGTCGGTATCTCACACCTTATCGCCGCTGTCTCGCCAACGCCCCCGTCAAATTGATCCCCAAGCCGTACTTTCCGAAAATGCCGCAGATCTCATAGCCTGCTGGTGCCACGATGTCTACGGGATTACCTCCGGTACCTCCCCAGGGTCCGAACGTTCGCTGGTTCGTCACAACCGAGAACGCATCCGTGAACTCGCCGGCTCTGATGTGCAGCGCGACGATGTACTCGTCCGCAGCGAGGACGAGTTTGTGCAGATCGCCCTTGGACAAGAACCCGCGTTGGCCCGGGCTATAGAGAGTGCCATCGGAGCGCCAGTACCAGAATTCCAGCGATTGGACCATCGAATCGGCGCGTACCCACACCTCGGCCACCCGCCCGTCGTCAGGCACGGTATCTTGATAGGGCAAGCCGCCACTCCCCCATCCCGCAGTGGGAGTCAGTCGTATGACCGGGCGCACTGTCCCTGGCGGCGGCAGGGGAGGTGTTGACCGCCACTGCCGTGCCAAGGCGCCGGTATAATCCAAGAGTCCGCCCGACCGGCCGAACAAGCCGACAATCTCAGAACCGGCCGGCGCGACGATCGAAAAAGTGGTATCGCCGCCTGATCCGCCGTACGGACCGAGGGTTCGCTTGTTCGTGACAACGGACAGCGAGTCCATGTATAGACCGCTCTTGCCGTTCAACGCGACAATGTATTCGTCGGCAGCGAACACGATCCTGTACAGGCTACCGCCCCAACTCCCATGCGGACCCGCGGTGTAGAGCATGCCGTCGGAATGGAGGTGCCATATCTGCACTCCCTCGATGAACGTCCCGGCACTTATCCACAATTCGCTCACGCGCACGTCATCCGGCACAGAATCTTGATAACTCGTTCCTCCACTGCTCCGACCGGCGGTCGGCGAGAGCCGATAGAGTGGACGAGGTCCGGCTATGGAAACGAGGGGCAGATAGACAGAGACCGGCAGTGTGCCGGACTGTGCAGTAACTGGGCGCTGTCCAAAGGCGGATATGATCGCGAGGAGGAGAATGGCCAGGACCGCCAGAGATAAGAGAACGCGTTTCATCGTCTCTCCACGAACGCGAGATCGTCGTGCGGGGCAACGAGCAATTCAATCAGGTGAGAAAGAGTATAGCCTGGTCGCCCGCCCGGGTCAAATTCTAGGACGTCGAAAAAACGCTCCGCTTCAACTTGGGGTAGCCGTACAGCGCAGTGTGAGCAGCGAGCGCCGATCGCTGCTCCGGCCCGGACCAATGCATTCTGGCGCGGTTCAATTCTGAGCCAAGCCTTTGGCTTCTGCCAAAAGCCGGTTGAGGTCAGCGCGATTGTAATAGCGTCCGCGCAGAAACACCCCTTGTATCTTTTCTGCGTTGCGGACATCGTCCAGTGGATTCGCGCTGACGAGTACCATCGAAGCCGTCTTGCCCTCGGCAATTGTCCCCAGTCGCTTATCCAGCCCCATAAACTGTGCGGGAACGATGGTCGCACTCCGCAGCACGTCCGCAGGCGCGATGCCGGCTTGTTGCAGGATGGCCATCTCCTCGTGAACGGAATAGCCAGGGATGACGCCGGGACACATCAGGTCGGTCCCGACCATGAGCGGTACCCCGGCGTCGTTCATCCCCTTGACCATCTTGGCCCAGTTTTGCCAGATC
>JBLMXX010000591.1:0-9440 GCA_050257995.1 Acidobacteriota bacterium
TCATTGGGATCGAGCTCAAAATCAATTCCGAGCGCTTCGAGCACACCGCGCCCGATCTCGTATTGCGTGGGATCGTATCCAAATATGCCGAGGTGTCCGGGGCCGCTACCGGGAGTGATACCAGGGCCCACTGGGTCCGCAAGACCCAGGACAGACTGCTCCGCCAGCGCGTCCAGGTTCGGTTTGCGTGCGGATTCCAGTTCCGTCTTTCCTCCCGGCGCCACGGGTAATCCCCCAAGTCCATCCATGACGACCATTGCAATCTTGCTTTGTCCGAGTACGACGAGTTCCTGAAGCGCTTTGAAATCCATTTCCTTTCCTCCGAGGTGACAGCCGTGTCGCGCCATATCTTACCATCGGGCTCGCGAGATGTCAAAAGGGCATTTCTCTTTTCCCGCGAATTGGCTTATAATGTTATTGTATCTTTGATGCGCGCCTTACCCAACGGAGGGCTCATGAAAGCATCACAATGGATTCGGCTCCTCTCGGTTCTTCTCCTGTCATTCGTCATTCTCATCGTCAGCATTCCCGCCGAAGCACAAAGCAAAAGCGTGGTGGTACCACGCCGGGATTATGATGTCACCCTTCAGACGAATGGGAATGTGGTGATCAACGAAACCTGGGACGTCCGGTTTACCGGGGGGCCATTCACATTCGCATTTCGCGGTATTACTCTGAAAAATGTCGACTCTATTGGTGATTTTCAGGTTTCAGAAAGCGGACGAGCGTACCAGCCGAGTTCCAGCCAGTCGGCGAACAATTTCACGGTCTACCAGGACCAGGGTCAGCAGTTCGTCAAATGGTATTTTTCGCCCACTTCGAACCAGACCCGTACATTTAATGTGCGGTACACTTTGCGCGGTGCTATGCGCATCTACGACGGCGGCGATCAATTCTGGTGGAACATTATCGAGACCGATCACGCCTACACCATTGAGAACTCGACAATTACGGTCCACCTGCCGGCATCTTTCCCTCCGGATCAGCTAAAGGCCGCCGTAACCACCGGGCGCGGCAGCGCGTCCATACGCGACGGGCAGACTGTGGTCTTTAACGCTGGAAACTTGAACGACGGGGATGGATTGGAAATCCGCGTCCAATTCCCCCACGGCGTGGTCCAGGCAGGACCGCCTGCATGGCAAGCGCAAGCAGATGCCGAAGCGGCTGCTGTCGCCGAACGCGACAAATACAAGCCCCTCTTTAATCTCGGTTTTCTTTTCTCCGGCGTTATACTCCTCTTGCTGGGCCCGCTGGCACTCTACTTGTTGTGGTTTTCCAAAGGACGCGACGCACCCGCACACATTGTGGCTCAGGCCAGCGCTCCACCGGATGATTTTCCGCCGGGCGTGGTTGGGACATTGATCGACGAGCAAGCCGATATGAAGGATATCGTCGCTTCGATTGTCGACCTGGCGCGGCGGGGTGTCCTGAAAATGACCGAGAAGGACTCACCCGGGTTTCTCGGGATCGGCACAACCCGCGACTATACGTTTGAACTGGTCGGTGCCACGTCCTCCCTGCGCCCTTACGAACAGACGCTGATTCAGCATGTCTTTGGCGGCGAGAGGATGCGTGAGCTGTCGGACCTGAAGGAGAAGTTCTACACCGCCATTCCGGCGATCAAATCGCAGATGTACGATGAGGTAACGCAATTGGGATTCTTTAATGCCAATCCCAATTCAACGCGCATCAAATATGCCGTGCTTGGAGTGGCTGCGCTTGTCATCTTTGCCTGCATTGGCTTTTTGATCTTTACGCTTGGATCGATGATTTCGGACCTGGCGCTTTGTCCGGGAATAGCGCTCGTCCTCTCAGCGGTGGGCTTGATCATTCTCAGCCCTTTTATGCCACACCGGACGCTCAAGGGCGCCACAGAAAAAGCGAAATGGATGGCGTTCAAGCGCTATCTGGAAAACATCGAAAAGTACACCAAGCTCGAGCAAGCTAAAGAACTGTTCGACAAGTATCTCCCTTATACGATTTCCTTTGGGCTGGAGAGGACGTGGACCCAAAAGTTTGCCGCGATCGGCACACCCGCGCCGACCTGGTACCAAATGTATCCGCCCATGATATATGGTGGTGCCGGCTACCCTCAACACCGCCGGGATATCGGAACCCCTGGTACGGGAACGGGTACAGGAGGCAGTGGCGGCGGCGCGGCAGGCGGGCAAACGCCTTCGCTTGACAGCGCCGCGGGAGAAGCCTTTCACGGTCTTGACGCCATGAGCGCCGGGTTATTCTCCATGCTCGATTCGACTGCTTCTATTTTCACCAGTGCTCCCTCAAGCTCCGGCGGGGGTGGTGGCGGCGGTTGGAGCGGAGGCGGAGGCGGCGGAGGCGGAGGCGGAGGCGGGGGCTCCTCCGGATTTGGATAGAAAGACGTTTGAAATTATAAATCCTGAATTGCCCGTGGAGGAAATGTGGGTCGCATCGTCGGTATCATTCTCATCATTGCAGGGCTGGCAATTTGTGCTGTAGTTTCATTATTCGTCGGAGTGGGTGCATTTGCAGCGGGGGAAGGCCCGCGGGTCAGCACGGCCGGGGCGGTCCTCGGAGTAGCGTTGTTCGGGGTGATCCCTTTTCTGATCCTGGCGGGGGTTGGCATATTCCTTTTCGTCCGCGGTGGGCAGGAAGCAGCACAGATGGCCGACGTTCAAAAGCAGGAAAAGCTAATGGGGATGATCCAGTCCTCCGGTAAGGTTTCTGTCGCCAACGCCGCGATAGAAATGAAATTGACCCGCGATCAAGTCAAGGACATGATCTACCAATTGGTGAACCAGGGCTTGTTCAGCGGGTACATCAATTGGCAAGAAGGAATGTTCTATTCCAAGGACCTGTCACAAGTTCAAACGACCAAGTGCCCCAATTGTGGCGGACAGCGTGAGGTCGTCGGCAAGGGCATTGTCAAATGCCCTTATTGTGGCGTTGAACTCTTCATCCCGCAGTGAGTTACGCTCGTCGCCACGTCACGACTTTGGGCGAAGGGAGGTGATGTTCTTTATGGATAGCATTCAACAGCGCGTTCTGGAGATTGCACAGCAAATCCCGGACTATATCGGGTATCAGGCCAAAGAAAGACGGCGCGAAGCAGACAAGCAGGTGAGACGCCAGCTCGCGGGCCAATATGACGAGCAGCAGACGCGGCTCGCTCGCATTATGCGCCAGTCCTCGCTAGAGTACATTAATGAACTGGAAAACCTTGACCAAAAAATGCAACGGCTGATCGCTCGCCTCAATACTGCGCCCGGCGGCTATGCCGGTTGGTTCGATGCAGCACAGATAGGCGAGACCGATCTGGAGCAGATCACACACTTTGACGTCGATCTCGCCGGCGGCGTTGCAAAAGTTAAAGCCGCGCTGGACAGAATTGCCACGGCCGTCAAGGCAAGGGATAGTGTCGAGGACGCCATTGGCGATAGTGCTGATCTATTGGATAGATTGAACGCCGAATTCGATCAGCGCGAGCAATTCCTCGCGATGGGGAAAAAGCCCTCACTCGACTTGCCAGCTAGTCCCCCTGTATCACCGCTTAGTGCGCTCGAAACCAAGATGGCGCCGCCAACTGAGTTTCTCGCACTCACTGGACTCAACTTGAGGGATGCGATATCATGGGGAAATAACGACTATGTCCTCACCGGCAAAGTCACGTACACCATCCCGACCGGCTCATTCTGGGCATTCCTAATCGAAGACGGCGGCAAACGGCAATGGCTGCGTATTGGACCCAGCACAGAAATCGCCATGTGCCAGGAAATACAACTCGCCGCCCCATCGCCACAGTCCGAGACACTCGTCTACGACAGCCAATCCTATTCACGTGGGGATTCGGGGACGGCGAAAGTCAGTGTGGAGGGCGCGGGCGGCGCACGGCGCGGTTCGGTGAGCTATGCGCGTTACATCGCCGATGCAGGCCGCCGCGTGTGGGTTGAGGACTTTGGAACCGAAATACGCTCGATGGCAGGACAAACTGTCGACGCCAATGAACTGAAAGTTTACCACCGCTAGAGATCGATAGACAACTAATAACCGGTCGCTGACAATTGTTAGTTGTCAATTGTATGAGGAGGATACTGTGGGTATTTTCGACCGCACCAGCCAGATTCTGCGCGCGAACATCAACGACATGTTGAATCGCGCCGAAGACCCGGAAAAGATGCTAAATCAAATTCTTCGCGATATGGAGGACGCACTGCGTCAGGGACAGGCGCAGGTTGCCGAGCAGATCGCGCAAGAGAAAATGATCCAGGCGGATCTTAACGCCGCCAAGAACAAGTCAAGCGAGTGGAGCCAGAAAGCAGAACTCGCCGTTTCCAAAGGCATGGACGACCTAGCGCGGGAAGCGCTGCACCGCCAATCCGATTATGAAGCGCAAGTCGGCGTCTATGAAAAACAATTGGAGGCCCAGCATCAGGCCGTTCAAAAACTCAAGGGCGACCTCGCCGCGCTGGAATCCAAGTACGACGAAGCGCGCCGCAACAAGGATGCCCTGATCACGCGCGCCAAGCGCGCCGCGGCGCAACAGCAGATCGCGTCCGCCTCTGCCAAACTCTCGTCCGTCGACTATTCGTCCGATCTCGCGCATATGGAACGCCGTATCCAGGAGCAGGAAGCGCGCGTAGCCGCGTCCGACGAAATGCGCAAGACATCCATGGACCAACAGTTTGAACAACTCGGCGCGAGCGACGAAATCGAGAAAAAGCTTGCCGCGCTGAAGCAAAAGATGGGAAAGTAGTTGAATTGACAAATAATTGAGGAGATAAGAATGCCACGCATCATCGATGTCGTCCAATTTCTAGACAACACCGGCAACGAAATCGTACACCGCGAACCGGAAGACGGGCCGGGCGATTTCCGCCTGGGATCGCAAGTGATTGTGCGCGAGAGTCAAAACGCCGTCTTTTTCCGCGACGGCAAGTCGCTCGACGTACTGGGACCGGGGCGCCACACGATAACGACCGCGAACATTCCCATCCTGGCGAGCATTATCGGTTTGGCGACTATGGGCAAGTCCCCCTTCCCCGCTGAGGTCGTATTCGTCAATATGCGCGAGTTCCTGGATCAAAAGTGGGGTACCCCTGAACCCATCGTCTTTCGAGATAGCGATTTGGGGATGGTGCGCCTGCGCTCGTTCGGCACGTTCGCGTTTCAGGTCAAAGATCCGTCCCTGTTCGTGAACGGCATTGTTGGTCAGCAGGGAATCTATACGACCAGCGTGCTGGAGAACTATTTGCGCAGCATAATTGTGGCCAAACTAACCGACCTGCTGGGCGAACAGAAAAAATCTGTCCTCGACCTACCCAGTCTCTACAACGAAATCGGCGCAGGGACCAAAGCACAATTGACAGATGATTTTGGCGCGATCGGGCTCACCCTCAAAGCGCTTTACGTGAACGCCATCACGCCCACCGACGACACGAACAAAGCAATTGACGAACGCGCCGCCATGGGTGCCATCGGCGACATGGACAAGTACGTGAAATTCAAAGCCGCGCGCGCCATGGGCGACGCAGCCAACCAGCCGGGGGGCGCGAGCGGAGCTATGGAAACAGGCCTTGGGTTGGGCGCAGGCGCGGGATTAGGCGCGGCCATGGCCGGCATGATGTCGCAGGCATTCCAGCAACAAAGCGGAGCAAAACCGGCAGCGGCCACCGCGACGACCAAGTGTCCGAACTGCGGAACCGAGAACCCTGCCAGCGCCAAGTTCTGCAATAATTGCGGAGGCAAGTTGACGGGCTCTGTCAAATGCCCTACTTGCGGCACAGAAAATCCGCCGGGAGCGAAATTCTGTAGTAACGACGGTACAAAATTGACATGAGCCAAGGAGAGCGTGAAAATAGAGACGTGGCGTGCCACGTCTCTATTTTCACCCAAAGAGCATTGTGAAGCCTCTGATCATCGCCCATAGAGGTGCCAGCATGTACGCGCCGGAAAATACTATCGCGGCCAACCCCATCCGCTTGTGGCGCGCGGCGCAAATCAACCACCAGATCAGGCGCGGGCTCTTGTACACGGACACACTGGCTATCTATCTTCGCCGAGCATGGCTTCGCCCGATCGCGCGCCCAAGCGCGCTCCAACCTTTCTATCGGATGGTGACACCCGGGTACATTCGCTGGGCGCGTGTAATGGGCTACGCTGTCAACACTTGGACCGTGGACGATCCTATCGAAATGAAACGGCTCATAGGGCTAGGGGTAAATGCAATAATCACGAAAAAGCCCGATCTCCTGAAGCAATTGGCGACGGCGGCTTGAGCGCCGGATATGCTACTTGCTGTTGCTGTTTTCGGCATCAGAAAATGTCCGTTGACAGAGGTGAAAATCTGTCCTATAATGACAGCATAAGACCCGGAGATAGGGCCTCTAAGCCTACTTTTCACGTTTTTTTGTGGCAAGACTGTCGAATGATCGGGGAAGTGAACAGAGCGGGATTTTTCCAGGTTCGCGATTGTCAAATTCAAGGGGGTCCAACATGAACAAAACACGGTTGATCATCGCGATCGTCTTGTTTGCGAACTTGTTCTTACTAACATCATCTCTGGTCCTCGCTCAGGGGGGCAACCCGGTTCTCAAGCCCAATTACGGGGTGGCAACTCCGGACGGGAGTGAATCCGAGTGGAATACAACGCCAGGACCAGGCAATCCGGACTGGGTCGCCTCTACCTGCAGCCCTGCCGGTATCAATTGTGCGAACCCGACCGGCGACCTTTTCATGCGGTTCGATACTGGGATCAACCCGCGTAACCCGCCAGGGGGCCAGGGGGACATGATAATCCTGTGGATTGCCCGGGGCACCAATACCTATACTCCGGACGGGTCGACCTGTGGAAATGGCGGCAGCGGCACGCCTTGCAACAATTGGATCCGATTGGGCCTGGGTTCCACCACCAATTTTAGCGAAGACTCTACAACTTGGCTGAACAATCCGTATCCGCCATCCGGTGGGAGTGGCGATGTTTGGAGACAGCTCACCGACGGAAAAGGGTTTGAGACTACAATCATCGAGTGGGATTGTCGTACCCTTAAAAATGTGCAAATTCAAGCATGGGTTAATGGGGTTAATGGGCAGGCATCGTCAACCGGCTTGGTAGATATCACCCCCCAGTGTATTAGCATTGACAGCAACCATGGGACGGTTAATCCGGCAGGGGGTATCACCACTGACACGGTGACTATAGCAAGCATACTCTCTGTCCCTCCGACCGGCACAGTGACGTGGTATTATTGCTTCAACAATGCCAGCCCATTCCCAAACGGTTGTATGCCGAATATTACCGGATTCGTCCCGACCCCAATCGGTCAGACAACCCTCAAACTCTACACAGCTCCATCTTTGGTGCAGGTGGCATGGAATATAAACCGCAAAGACGCGATTCCCATTCTCCTCGGGCCTGAACCTGCGCCTCCGAGCCAATTTACGCCTGTTAGCACGCTCAACTACCTGTCTCCTAACTTCATACCACCGCAGGCAGGTAATTACTGCTACTATTCGCTCTATACGCCGAGCATAACCGCAGCCGCGGCCGGTTATACTACGATGAGCCACACGAACAATAGCACAGAGTGCTTTACTGTGTCAGCCCCAACCGCAGTTTCGCTATCCTCTTTGACTGCACAGTCAAGTGGGCCAAGTGCGAATTTGCCGCTGTTAGGTGCATTGTGGGCCGGTGCATTGGCTGTTGTGGGTGCGGGCGTGGTTAGGATTCGAAGATTGCTGAAAATGCGCTAGGCAGGTAAGTTCGATAATATGCCGGCGCAGAGGAGTGTATGCATTCCTCTGCGCCGGTTTGCTTTCTCTTAATTGCTGATCAATCCCACGGCCGCGAGCGCGGACCTGGTACCTTCATAACTTTCGTGGCGGATGCCCTTCATTCCCAGTTTTTGCGCAACCTGAACAAACAGAGCGCGGTCTTCGACATACACCACCTGTTCCGGCGCCACTTGCGCCACATCCAATGCCAAGCGAAAGATGTCTTCATCCGGTTTGCGAATGTGGACAAAGCACGAGACGATAAAGAAATCTACAAATTCGCCCAGACCGAACTTGACGATCCGGTATCTCGTCAGCTCCCGTCCTTCGTTGCTGACGACGGCGACTTTGAGTTGGTACTGGCGTTTTAGTTCGCGTACCAGTTCAATCATTTCCGCGAATGGCTGGGACTGGGCAAACATAAAGGCCTCAAATTCCTCGCGGGTGAAGGGACGCGGCTCGTAAAAGATCACGCGCTCCAGGTAGTCGTGCAGACTCAGTTTACCTTCTTCGTAGGTATCGAATGTTAAGTGGTGTCGCTCGTCTACTTCGACCGCGTCGAGCGCAAATTTCTCGGCCGCCCGCTCGCGCATTGCTCGGTCCCACCCGTTGGTAAGTAGGACTCCTCCTACGTCCAGGAAAAGTGTCGTCAAAGGAAATGACATCGGCCCTCCGGAAGAATATCCTATGGAATCAGGTTTGCAAACGAGTGGCCGAGCCGATGAGATTACCGGCTCTGCTGCCTTCTGAACATTATTGAGATCGCTATTTACCGCAAAGAGGTTGAGAAAAAGAGAGCTATATCCCGGTTGGGATAGAGTTGGTCGTTAAAGCCGCAAAACGTGAATCCTTGCTTTTGATAAAGGCAGATGGCGGGATAATCTTTAGTGGACGTATCAAGCAAGACGGCCCGCAGATTTTGCGCTCGTCCCCAATCCAATGCCGCCCTGAGCAGACGTGTACCAATCCCTTTCCGGCGATGAGCCGGGGCGACCACCAGGTTGTTAATCCAGGCTGACTGGTTCCATGCTTGCGACTTTACGTCGACAAAACCGTAGATCTTGCCCATTTCTTCCGCGACCAAAAGGGTTCCCCCGCTCTGAAAATTGTTAATGACATCGTCCGGCGCGATGGTCAGGGTCACCCGCATGGGTCGGGGCAGATGAACAATACGGAAAGTCAATGCCACATACCCGGGTCGAGTTTGCTCGTCCATTTGCCAGACATACTCTGTTTCATACGAATCGTCAATATCTACGCATGACTTTAAATCTCTCAGGTCGGCCAATCGAATTTCCATAACCCCTCAATGTCACCCAGAATAAAACAGGTACACAGGCATAAATTCCTGTGTACCTGCGCAAAAGGCAATCGAGTCTTGCCCTTATCGGATGGCTTGTTCAGTCTGCTTGTCGAACAGGTGCAAGCGGTCCAGGTTCATCATCACTTCGAGCTCTTTCCCCGTCCGCGCCTGGCTCCGCGGGTCTACCTTCGCCACATACGTCTTCGCCCCACTCACCAGGTACAGGTTGATCTCACTCCCCAGCGGCTCCATCACATCCACCTGCGCCTTCACCGCCGCTGCGTTCGTCCCACTCGGCGTATACGACCGGTCGTGGTTGTCCTCCGGCCGGATCCCCATCACCTCCGTCTTCCCCACATACCCCGCCAGTTTCTCTTTCCGATCCCCC
>JBLMXX010000592.1:0-3688 GCA_050257995.1 Acidobacteriota bacterium
GCAAGTCCAGGCGATGTACCAGGAACGCCGTCGCGTGTGACCCTTCGCCGCGTCATTGTCGAAATGTCACACCTGCACTCCTGAAGGGGTGCGGTGCAGGTGTGACCGCCTGCGGGGTGGCGCGGGGCCTGCGATCCCGCCACCACAGGTCCTGATTTGCATAGGCAAATCAGGGGATCCGGGGGAGGGCAGATGAGCAATCCCCAATGTTGATTATGCAAGTCTATTCTGGGGATTGCTTCGGGGCATCTCCGCTGCGCTCCGACCGGCCTTCGCAATGACAGACGAATGACACTGACCACTTTAGAATTCTGCAGTGTTTTGTTGTTCTTTTAATGTAGGCACAGCCACTTTGAAAACTGATAAATTTCTATTGATCTCCCGGACCGCGCGCGTTATTGCGTTTGCCATTCTCGTGGCGGTCGTGGTCCAATCTCCCCAATCTATCGCTCACTCCGGTTCACCTGGAATCCCAACCCCGCCGGCGCCTTTGCTCCGGAACGCCCCCGCTGTCGTGGGCGGTCCCTATTTTTACTATCTCCCGATCATCGCCAGAAATAGCGACCTGGCATTCTCGCAAGTCAAGATCATCCAGGGGACCTCCTCGGCGGGTCCGTATGCGCTCTACGTCGCCAACCGCGCCACGACAATCCGCGCGTTCGCCACGTACGGCGGCGCTACGGTGTCGGGCGTGACGGCGCGGATCTATGGTTATGATTCCGCCGCCAACCTCCTGGGGTCCTTCGATTCCGCCCCGATCACGGTCCCCTCCGTCGAGAGCGATCTGTCGCGGACTATGAACTTTAACCTGCCCGCGAGTTGGGTCCAGCCCGGCTATTCTTTCGCGATCATGTTGGATCCCAACAATGTCATCCCGGACGCGGACCGGAGCAACAATCGCTATGCGGCGACCGGCAGCGTCCCATTCAATTTCGCTCCCGCCCGCCCCATCGAGGTCATGCTCGTCCCCGTGGCGTATACGCCGTACGGGGGCACGGGCACTTTTTACCCGTCCATCGCCAATCCGTCCTATCTGGAATGGATGATGCCCAAGGTCGATCCGGCTCCGTCCGTGAACTTTACGACCCGGTATATATTCGAGAATTATAAACCCACCAGTCTGAGCGACAATCTCGATGACCCTTCGGGAAATGGCTGGAAACAACTCCTCTCTCAAATTGACGCGCTTCACACTATTGAAGACCCGCAGCACACCAAACTCTATTACGGGGTGGTGAACATCTATGACGCGCACGCCGGCTGCAACACGTGCATCACCGGGGTGGGATTCATTGGGGTGCCAACCGGAGTTGGGTGGAGCGGCGCGCCGGACGGAAATAATGAGGCTGGCGAGACCCTGACCCACGAAGCGGGGCACAACTTTGGCCGCGAGCACGTCCTCTGCCTGGGGAATGAGGCGTATCCCGACCCCAATTACCCCTACGCCGGCGGCAAGATCGGCGTATGGGGACTGGACGTTGCCACGGGATTGCTCTACGACCCGAGTTTTTACGCCGACTATATGAGTTATTGCCCATACACATGGACATCGGACTATACGTATGCGGGCATCAAAACTTTTAGAGAGCAGGCGGGGATTGCCTTCTCGCGCTTGAGCGCGCAGCAGGTGACGGCGCTTTACGTCGGCGGGACCATCGACCCCGCGGGCCGGGTCACCCTGCGCCCTGTTTACGAGCAATTGGCGCCGGTGAATATCCCCGCTCAAGGCACGCACACGTTACAACTATTGGGCAGTAGCGGGAACGTGCTCGCCGCTTATCCCTTCACGCCCACGCGCATCGCCGATGCCGGGAATTTCAGCGGCTTTGGCTTTTTCGTGCCGTCGGTCGCCGGATTGAACGGGATCCGCGTCGTCAAGGATGGCAAGACGCTTGGCGAAAAGATCGCGAGCGCGCCAATGGTCGCGCGCGGTTTTGCGACCGGTTCACTCGCCGTGCAAAAGGACGCCCGCGGCGAGCACCTGCGCTGGAGCCCGGTCACCCAGCCCGCCACCGCGGTCGTTTACCGGGTGCGCCTCTCGCGAGATAGGGGCGCCACCTGGCAAGTGCTGGACCTGGATCAGCCGAACGCGGAATTCACGGTCCCGCCGGGGCTGAACCTCGCGGGCGCGCAGGTCGAGGTGCAGGCGAGCGACGGCGTCCACGTGACCACGCGCACCTTTGACGTACAGTAAATCGCTCTATTACCACCGGCGTTTGCAGGCGCCGTCTACATCAGGTCGGAATCGGCGGCAAGCCGACTGAACCCAGAACCTTGGTGGACAAGGATGTCTCTCCAGCGTCGCACTGGCTCGAGTTCTCACACCATTCCGGTTCACAGGACCACATTCGGCAAGACATCCATGCCGGAGACCTCGTCATCTCGGTTTCCACAGCTAGATGGCATCAGGGGCATGGCTATCCTCCTAGTCTTGATCTACCATTATCTCGCCGCCGGGATTGATCCACAATCCAGTCCGATCGCCTCCTGGCTGGCAGGCCCTCTGAGCTTGACCATTAGCGGAGTCGATCTCTTCTTCGTCCTCTCCGGTTTCCTCATTGGCGGAATCCTGCTGGACCACCGGGACGCGCCTCACTATTTCAGGGCTTTTTACTTTCGTCGCGTTTGCCGGATATTTCCGTTGTATTTTGTTTGGTTATTGCTGTTTGTCGTGATCGGCTCGGCAGCAACTGCCTTCCTCTTATCGGTTCCACTCAAAACTTTCTTGTACGAACCAGTCCCACTCTGGTGGTATGCAACCTTTACGCAAAATATTGCGATGGCACTGATGGGGACAGAGGGTGCACACTGGCTGGGTGTCACCTGGTCGCTTGCCGTCGAGGAGCAATTCTATTTGGTCCTTCCTCCCGTTGTGCGTTTCCTTTCTCCGCGAAGATTACCCTTTGTGCTTGTCACCTTGATTATAGCCGCGCCCCTTCTCCGTGCGATTCTAATCTTCATACCGCCGTATTCTGCTTATGCAGGTTATGTGCTAATGCCCACCCGCGCAGATTCTTTGCTCATGGGCGTGCTTGCGGCGTACCTGATTCGGCAGAAAAAAATAACACAATATCTGAGCGACCATCTCAGGACTCTATACCTTGCGTTGGGCATATTTCTAGGAGGAGCAATTATCCTGTCGATGGTTCGCGGTCCCTTGGTAAGTTGGGTCCTGCATATATACGGTTACACGTGGCTTGCTCTCCTTTATTCTACTCTGATCCTTATAGCCATGACGGAGAAAAAGGGAGCCGTCAAATGGCTAACGACGGCTCCCTGGCTTCGAAATCTCGGTATTCTGGCCTATGGAATTTATATTATCCACACAGCCATCGAATACTTGACCCATGCCTTGTTGCTGAATCAAGCCCCACAGGTGCGCACGGAGCGTGATGTCCTCGCTACCCTGGGTGCCTTGCTGGTCACGCTCACGCTCGCCTATTTTTCGTGGAATCTGTTTGAAAAGCGGATGGTAGCGATCGGTCATTCCGTCGCTTATGGGAATACCGAAACTGCGATTCAAGACCTGGCGTTCCCAGATTACGGCGACGAATCAATTCGACACCGCCAATTATCCGACACATAGTCACCCTTTCAATCGTTATTGCTTTTGTAGTAACGATTTCAATCGTTGTCCCATCAATAAATTCCCGTTCTTTGACAATACTAACTGCGAGAGTATAATTTA
>JBLMXX010000593.1:0-3529 GCA_050257995.1 Acidobacteriota bacterium
GTTGACACTCTACCCAATCGCGTTACAATGTCACCCCGGAGGCGACCATGAGCCAAAGCGCGAATTTCCTTGCGGGGAAGAGATCGCCTCGCAAGTTTGCCCTCCAGGAGCGAAATGGACCCAGCACACCTTATTGAAAACCAACTCCGCGCGGAATCGCCCGCGCGGTTTCCGTCCCTGCCTCTTCCCGCCGAATGGGTCACGCCCGATTACGGCGGGCGCTCGATCGTGAACGTTGCGGCGACGGTCGCCCGGATCTTTGGCGCGCCGATCTCCACCCCGCCGCTCGACCCGGCGTTGACCGGCGATCTTTTAGAGGGCGTCCGCCGCGTGGTGTTCGTCGTCGTGGACGCGCTCGGCTATGCTAAACTGCTCGAGACGCTGGACCGCAATCCGCAGAACGGCTTGCACGCGCTCCTGGGGCAGGGCGCTCGCCTCGCGCCGCTGACGTCCGTCTTTCCATCCACCACTACCGCCGCGCTCACCTCTCTGTGGTCCGGGTACTCTCCTTATGAGCACGGCTTTTTGGGCTATCAGCTCTTTTTGCGCGAGTACGGCGTCCGCGCGAACATGATCTCTTTCAGCCCCGTTGCCACCGATTTACTGGGGCGGGACCAGTTGATCGCGGGCGGACTAGAGCCCGAGAACTTTGTGGCGACGCCGTCTCTGGCGCAAACACTCGCGCGGGTAGACGTCCCGGTCTATCACCTGCTGGCAGAACCCTACATCAAGAGCGGGCTTTCGCGGGTCCAGATTCGCGATGCGCAATTGCGCGGATTTATGAACGCGTCGGATATGTGGGTGGTGCTGCGCGAGATGGTGGAGCAAAAACCGACGCCCGCGGTCTTTGCGGTCTACTGGAGCGGCATTGACAGCATCGGGCACTTTTACGGACCCTCCTCTCCAACGCTGGCGGCGGAGGTCGATAACCTCGCCTATTCTTTCGAGCGCGAATTCCTCCGCGCCTTGTCGCCCGCCGCGCGACGGGACACGCTCTTTTTGCTGACCGCCGACCACGGTCAGATCGATACGCCGCCTGCCCGCGCCGTCCAACTGCACCAACATCCCGAGCTGCGGTCGCATCTGGTGATGGATTTCGCGGGCGAATCGCGCGCGGCATACCTTTACTGCCGCAACGGAGAGGCAGAGGCAGCGCGCGCGTACATCGAGACCCGCCTGGGCGACCGGTTCCTGGTCCTCGATTCATCCGCGGCTCTGCAAGCCGGGCTGTTCGGCTCGGGCATGCCGGCGCCGGAAACGCCATATCGCGCCGGCGACCTGATCGTCCTGCCGCGCGCGGACTACTCGCTCGTAGAGCACGCGAAATCGCGCCTGCTCCTGGGTCGCCACGGCGGCTTGTCGGACCAGGAAATGCTGGTCCCGCTGATCGTGCGGCGGCTGGACGGCTGAAAAGTGCCGCGCGACCCTAATGGCGCCAAAAATGAGACATTGTTCCCCTTGACCTCTTAGGTAACATCGTGTACACTGTGACCGGACTTAATCTTTCAGGATGATTCTCCATGTCTCCAAAATCTGACAGCCCTCTCGAGCAATTGACCGAGCGTGAAATACAACAACTCCGCCAGATCGAAGAACGGCTCAAGCGCGTCGTCCAGGAACGCCGCTCCACGCTCCCGCACCGCGCGGTGACCGCCGAGCAACAATTCGGTTCGCTCACCTTTCGCTACGAGACCGTCCGCTGCGGCAAACCCAACTGCACCCGCTGTCCGCACGGGCCGTACTGGTACGCCTATTGGAAGCAGGGCGGACGCACGCGCTCTCGCTATGTCGGTCGAGCTCTTCCCCAAAAAGCACGCGACGTGTACGAGAAAAAACAGCGCGCCAAGCACGAAAAATAGATCGAAGATTCCACCCGGTTCCCCCGGTCTTTACTTTGGAACGTGCAACTGCATTTGGGAGGCAACGATGCGCCGCATTTCCATTTTATCTATTGCCTTTATGCTCGCGCTGGGGTTGACTGCTGCGGTCGCCCACGCCGCCGGTCCCGGCGAACGCCTGGTCAATGGGTCGTTCGAAGAGGGCTTTGACAACAATGGGGTCGCGGTCGGGTGGTCGGGCTTTAACAATGGTGGGTCCGCCGACTATATCTGCCGCGACGACACGGGACCCCGCTTCGCGGTCGACGGCAAGCACTCGCAGTTCCTGCGCATCAGCACCATGCCGTATTTCGTCACCGAGCCCGACCGCTATTCCGGCATTTACCAGACGGTGAACGTCGCCGCCGGAAGCCAGTACACGCTGACGATGTACGGGATGCTGCGCGTCCTGCCGGACGACCCAGACAAGAACAATTACAGTTACGTCGTCCAGGTGGGAGTCGATCCGAACGGTGGAACGGATTGGGGCAAGGTCGCCTATACCGACGTCCCGTGGGGCACCACCTTCAACGAGGACGACACCGGGGTCATGTCCAAGTTTACGACCACGTTCACCGCTCCCACGAACAAGATCACGCTCTTTGTCCGCGCCCTGAAAAAATGGCCCACCCGCTATCGTACCCTCTTTGTGAACCTGGACGCGATCAGCCTGACGGGCGCCGCGCCGACCGCACCGGGCACCGGCGCGCCGGTGCTCCAGGTCGTGCCGCCGAAATTCCCCTATATCACGAAACCGTTCCAGGTCCACGTCAACGCTTTCGATCCCGCCGGGCTGGCTCAAATCAGCCTGTTCGACGGTGACATTCTCATCGGAAGCGTCACGCACGCCGTGCCGCCCCAATCGCGCCAGGTGGATTTCGAATGGACGCCGACCAAGACGGGTCTGCGCGCGCTGAACGTCAAGGTCCGGAACGGCGCGGGAACGACCTATAACGTCATCCGTTCCGTCACCGTTGCGCCGATCGCCGAATTCTTAAAGAACGGCGATTTCGAACATGGCTTTACGCCGGAGGGAGTCGCGCTTCAATGGGGCTCGTTCACTAACGATGGGCGTAAGGTCCTCGCGCAACTCTACGACGATACCTGGAAGCCGGTCATCAGCGCAGGCAAGCATTCGCAGTTGATCGAGATCAGCACAATCGGGTCCGGGGAATTCGACCCGGATATGGAATCCGACCGCTTCGCCGGCATCTGCCAGGTGGTGAGCGGGCTGACCGCGGGCGCGACCTATTATTTAAGCGCGGACGGCATGATCCGCATCACCGAAGGGGACCAGCATACGGGGGACTGGAGCTGGGCGGCGCAGTGGGGATATTTCCCGGCCGCCAACGCCACATGCAGCGCGTGGACCCAGGTGAACAACTGGCAGGTGTTCCCGTGGTCGCGGGTGGACTTTCGCGAATCGCCGGATGGGTTCGCTCACCACGTCACCACGTTTACGGCGCCGAGTTCTACCATCACCCTTTATTTCAGCGCGTGGAAGAAATGGGCTATCGGCGCGCGCGAATTCCTCGTGAATTTTGACAACCTGAGTTTGGCAGGATACAAGGCACCGTAATGGGGTAACCCCCATCATCGGTTTGGCGAAGATAATTGCCGGTCTTACCGACCAACGATAATGCCGACGCCGG
>JBLMXX010000594.1:0-6070 GCA_050257995.1 Acidobacteriota bacterium
GGCACGTTGCCGTCCATAATGGCGTGACCGAGCGCCGTCTCCTTGAATTCCCGCAGGTCTTCGAGGTAGACATTATCGATGCGCTCGTCGCGCAGAATCTTGCCGTCGCGAACGGTGATGATCCGGTCGGCGGCGCGGGCGACCGCGGGGTTGTGTGTTACGATCACAAAGGTAGTGCCTTGCTCTCGATTCAGTTGGCGCAGAAGGTCCATAATCTCGTCCGTGCTCTTGCTGTCAAGATTGCCGGTCGGCTCGTCCGCCAGGACCAACGAAGGATGGTTCGCGAGCGCGCGCGCGATGGCGACCCGCTGGCGCTGACCGCCGGAGAGTTGCCCCGGAAGGAAATCCAGGCGGTCGCCCAGGCTTACGATTTCGAGGAGTTGGCGCGCCCGCTCACGGCGCGCGTTGTCGCTCATTTTCTCTTCCTGGAGCGGAATCTCAACGTTCTCCAGCGCGGTGAGAGTGGGAATCAGGTTGTGCAATTGAAACACAAACCCAACGGTCTTGGAACGAAAGCGGTCCAGGTCCTTGACGCGTGCGAGATCTTGCCCGGCGACGCGACAAATGCCGCGGGTGGGACGGTCGAGCGCGCCGATCAGGTTAAGGAGCGTGCTCTTGCCGCTGCCCGACGGTCCCATCACCGCGACGAGCTCACCCGCCCGGATGGCGCAATTGACGCCCTCCAGCGCATGCACATCACCTTCGTATATCTTGGTCAGGTCGACGGTCTCCACCACAATCGGTTTCTGTTCGGTCATTCTTTATCCTTTCTGCTCATTTGACGGTCGCGTGGACAATAGCGTAATCGTCAGCCAGAGGACGCGCAGACCGGATGCCCGTGAAATAAAGTTGCCTCAAATATTCCCGGTCCGCATTGACGATATTCGCATACCCGCGGCACTCGAGAAACCCGGCGATCTGCGCTGACGCAATGCCAAAGACAATGCCTTCGCCGGTCAGGCGCTGATAGCGCTTCATCGAAACCAATTCTTTGCGCTTTAATTGTCCCCCCAGCGCGGACACGTCAACGTAATCGAAGATGATCGAGCTCCCCGCACCGGAATGGCACGCGACGAATGCCAGCGTGGCGTCCACCGCGGCGGGCGGCAGATAGTACGTGACACCCTCCCAGATGAAGAGCGATTTCAGGCGTTCGTCGTAGCCGCTTGCACACAAACGGTCCAGCGGCTGTTGCGCGAAATCGATCGGGACGAAAGTGACGTGTCCCGGTAGGCTGCCAAAGATCCTTGTCAGTTTTTTCTTTTTGATGGCTTGGGTCGCCGGGTGGTCAACTTCGAATACCCTGATCCCCTCCTGGAGCGGGTCGAGCCGGTACGCGCGTGAATCGAACCCTGCGCCGAGAACGACCAACTGCGCGATGCCGTCTTCGATACAGGCTTGCGCGTAATCGTCGATGTAACGACAACGCGTGGCAAGGAACTCGAACACGCCGGGTGAACGGCGGCGAGCGTAGCTAAAGAACAGCTTTCCCATGAGCATAAAGGGAGCGCTGACAAAATACCTGGCATACGGATCGTAGCAGATGCGCTCCTCCGCCGGGTACTGCGATTCGAATGCCCGCGCCATCGCAATACCTTCCGCGGTGAGACTCGATTGATTCCTTTTCACAGCGCCTACTTTCCGCGACCCGCGCTTGCTACTTTGTATTGATCTCGATATGTCCGGTCATGCCCCAGCGCAATGCCGGATCGAGTTTTTCAAATTCCACCGTCACCGTGTAATTCGTTCCGCCCTGTTTTGGGGTCGAGATGGAGGCAATCTGCACTACTTTGCCCAGAAAGGGTTTGCCCGGCAACGCCTCGAAGGTCACGCGGACGGGCTGTCCGAGCGTGACGCGCGCGATATTGGACTCGCTCAGATCGTCCGTTTCCAGTCGCAGGTGGGTCACATCGCCCAGCGTAACGACGGTCACCCCCGGCGTCGCCATTTCACCCTCCTTGACGTTCACGGCGGCGACGAGCCCATCAAAGGGCGCCGACAGCGTCATGGCAGCCAGCGCCGTGTTTGCCTGTTCGAGCCGCGCCTGTGCCACCTTGACTTCTTCCGCGCGCGCGCCTGCTTTGACACGGTCCACATTTGCCTGCGCCGCGGTGACGTTCGATTCCGCGATGCGAATGTCCTCAGGCGCAGCGCCTTTCAGCACCTTGGCATAACTCGCTTCGGCGATCTTGTACTGTTGGACGGCTGTTTCCAGGACCTGGCTTTGAGGGTACATGCCGACCGCCGGGTCATCTTTGACTTTATCATAGGCGGACTGGGCGTCCTTTAACGCGGATTGGGCGCGTTCCAGCGTTGCCTTCGCCATGACAAGGTCTTCCATCGTCGGACCGGCGCGTACCTTGACCAGTTGCGCCTGTGCCACCTGCAATGTTGCCTGCGCGGCGGCAACCTCTTCTTTTGTGGCGCCAGCCTTGACCAAGTCCAGCTGCGCCTGGGCAATGGCGACCGCGGCTCGCGCATCGGCGGCATCCAGACGCACGAGAGCATCTCCCTTCTTGACCGTGTCGCTTGCCTGGGCGACGACTTGAAGAACCTGCCCCTGAACTTTGAACGCAAGTCCTGCCCGCTGAACCGGGAGCAGAGTCCCGGATGCCGTAATCAGGTTGTCCAATTCGCTCAGGTCCGCAGACGGTGTAGATGTAGGTTTTGGCGCGAATGTGGACGCACCACCGGAAAGCATAAAGGCCGCGCCGAGCACGACGATCACAATAGCAGCAACCAACAAGTTACGCCGGGTCATCTTCTCCTCCTTATTCGTATCTCAATGCTTCAATGGGCGAGAGGCTGGAGGCGCGCCAGGCCGGGTACAGGGCGCCGATGGCACCCAGCACCAGCGCTATCAAAATGGCCTGCGCGAAAAGGGTCAAAGAATAACTGCCTTGCAGGTAACTCCCCATGGAAGGTTCCATGCCGATGAGCGCGCCCAGCCCGACACCAAGCAGTATACCCGCCAGCCCGCCCAAAAGACTCAACAGCAGGGCTTCGCGCACGATCATCCAGACCACGCGACGACGCCTCCAACCGAGCGCCCGCAGGGTACCGATCTCGCGTGTCCGCTCATAGACGCTCATCAGCAGGGCATTCATCATTCCCACGCCGCCGACGAGAATGGAAATGAAGGAGAGCGCATTCGTCATGGCGCGGAAGCTGTTCATGTCGTTCGATTTCTCCGCAAACTCGGTTGACCGTGAAACGCTCACCTGTGGAAAACGGGACTCGATCTGCCGCCGCACAACCTCCGCCTGGCCTGGATCGCGCATCTTGAGACCATAGGCGCTCACCTGGTTGGGTTTCTTGAAAAGGCGCTGCGCTTCAGGCAAGGTGAGCACTCCGGCGCTATCTTCATATCCGATGCCGGTCTCATAAATACCGACAATGCGGTAGCTCGTGCCGACGATCAGCAGGCTATCCCCGACCTCTTTCTTAAAGTTCTTGGCCGCGATTTTGCCCAATATGACCTCGCGGGGGGTCCGGAGGCGTTCACCCTCCGTAATGGCAAAATGACGGATGGCGAAGGAAGTAGGATCCAGACCAAATGCCAAAAAGTACGGTGCACCGGGTGCGGCGGCGATGCCGATCAACATTCCTGAAACGCTTTCCACCGCGGGCAGTCCGGCCGCAAAGCGTCCTACCTTGTCGTCGATGGCCGCCAGGCTTATATCGGAGGCTTTGGCTTCCGTAATCGTAAGGTCGCCGGTCTGTGATCCCATCGCGGAGAATTGTTGGATCAATCCTTCGCCCATGCCGCCAAGAGCGACGACCAGTCCCATCCCGACTCCAATCGCGAGCGTCGTCAACAGAGTGCGCGTGCGCTGGCGCATCAAATTCCGCAGAGCCATTCCGCCGAATCGAAAGCCGGGGAAAGGTGAGTGATTCCCTTTGACGTGAGACCGGGCGGCACTACCATCGTAGCGCATTGCTTCCACCGGCTCCAGCCCCGCGGCCCGCCAGGCAGGGTATAGCCCTCCCGCCATCCCAAGGACAAGGGCAACGAGCATGGCTTGAACGAACAGAGCTGGAGAGTAGGCATTGTCCATGAATCC
Source organism: Acidobacteriota bacterium (assembly GCA_050257995.1). Lineage (GTDB taxonomy): Bacteria > Chloroflexota > Anaerolineae > UBA4142 > UBA4142 > JBLMXX01. Next base: position 4,065 of record JBLMXX010000594.1, read on the forward strand.
GGCGAGGACGGGAGCTTGGTTGATTCCGAAAATCATCAGCGCGCCCAGGGCGTTGCCGAGCAATCCGCCCAGGACGCTCAACAGAAAGGCTTCTCCCAGGATCATTCGCAGCACGCGGCCGCGCCGCCAGCCAAGCGCGCGCAGTACGCCGATCTCGCTGGTGCGCTCGAACACGCTCATCAGCATGGTGTTCATCATCCCCAGTCCGCCCGCCAGAACGGCGAGCAGACCGATGAACCAGCCCATGGCGCGGAGCATGAGCGTTTCCTGCTGGTTGTCCATGTAATTTGCCGAACGCGAGGCGGTGAGCTTTGGAAACCGGCGTTCCAACTGCCGTATGACGGCGGGGACCAGGTCGCTTCGCTCGACCTGGATCTGGTAATAGGCAACTTGGTTCGGTTTCTTGAAAACCTCCTGCGCCTCTTTTAGAGAGATGACGGCTCCGTTTTCCTCAACGCCCTGCCCGGTCTCGTAAATTCCGGCAATCTGGAAAGAAATCCCCTGGACCTTGTAATAATCCCCGACCTTTTTGTGAAAATTGCGTTGGGCGGTCCGACCCAGAAGGATTTGCCGCGGACCGGCAAGGGGCTTGCCCTCGACCACCTTATAATGGCGGATTCCGAATCCACTCGGGTCCAGACCGAAGATGACGAAATAGGGGACATCCGGCGTGGATACCATGCCCATCAAAACGCCTGTGACGGTCTTCACGCCCGGCATAGCGGCAACCTGGTCGCCGACGAGATCGTCGACTGCCGAAAAGAGAAGGTCGGCGGCGTCTCCTTGCGTAATGATAATGTCCGCGCCGCTCGAGGAGAGAATGGTATTGTACGAATTGATGAACCCTTCGGCAATGCCGCCCAGCGCGACGACCGCAGCGACCCCGATGGCAATCCCAGCGAGCGTGAGCAGGGTTCTGGTTTTCCGCCGTAAAAGATTCTTGAGGACCATCTCATTTTTTCCTTCGAGTGGGGCTCTTGTGTTCCAGTTCCCAGCGTTCGATGAGGACGGGGTATTCTCGCTCGAGATAAGCGAAGAGGTCGCGGGCGTCTTCGAGGCGCTGTTTGACTTCGGAATCGTCGCTCTGCAATAATTCTAGCCCGCGTTCCGTCAACTGGCGCAGCGCGACAAATTCATACAATTCCTGGCGCACCAGTGATATCCATGCGCCGGGCTTGAGGCGAAAGTAATCGCGCCGCTCTCCCGGCACCGCCACCCGCTCGATCAGCCCCATTTGGAGCAAGAGCCGTGTCATGGTGCTGAGCGAGCCCTTGCTCGCGTGAAGCATCTCGGCCAGTTCCGTGGGGGAGGCATGCGGCGGGTCCGAGATCAGGAGACAGCCGAGGATACGCCCTGCCATGCGGGGATGCCCCGCCTGCTCGAAATAGAGCCCGACGTCCTCGACAAAGTGCTTTTCTTCAAAGCGGCGTTGTTGCTTATCCATGTCCGGATCCCCCGTAGAACGGCGTAAATCGTTTGGGTTTCGATATCTAGAGGAAATTATAGCACGATTAGTACGTTCAGTCAAGACTGAACGTACTGAAAGTTATGCAGGTTCTCGTACTACAAATGGAGGAGGCAGATGGGGCGGACCGTTATGGCAGTACTTTTGGGGGTACGTCGGAGGCGGCCGCGGGTGCCGGAGCAGCCAGTTCGGGTTTCGCGTCCGCGTTACGCTCTTCCATAGAGGCGAGGGTCCGGGCGACCTCCTGGATGGCCACGCGCTGCTTGCGATAGAGGTCGCTCTCGCTCATGGCCAGCTGGTAGGCGATCTCGCGGACTTTTTTGCCCTGGATCACTTTGAGCTCGAGGATATTGTACAACAGCCACTCGGGCGAGGTAAGCGAACGCGGACCGTCCGGCTTTTGCATTTCGATCGCGCGCGCAATGAGGGCGCGCAGGGCACGCGTCGGATTGCCCTCGAATTCATCCAGCGAGTTTTGGACGATCTTGAGCTGAAGGAGCGGGTTCTCGGTCAGCTTGGGACCGCCCCAGTAATGGTCGAG
>JBLMXX010000595.1:0-13576 GCA_050257995.1 Acidobacteriota bacterium
ATATAGTGCCAGTTGAGTACGAAATTGTTCAGGCCCTCAAAGACCCACCAGATCGGCGCGCTCAGGACAAAGAGCGCGGCGAACTCGCGGGGGGCTCGCGTCAAAAGCGACGTGCCCTGTCGCCACGCCACCAGCCCGTCGACCGCAAGGATATAGCCGAACCATTGGGGAAAAAACGCATACTCGCCCAATACTCCCAGGTGCGACCAGGACGCGTACCAAAAGAACAGCGCCAAGCCGAGCCCCAGCCAAAGGTGAAATGGATATGTTCTCTCTCTGCTCAGTATTTGTGCCATCAATACACTCCCAAGATATTGACCTATCCTCCGCATGACTCACACGGGTGTCACTTTCATTATAGCACGGGTATTGAAATACGGGCGCGCGAACTTGTGGACGTGTACGCTGTTCCGCGATATAATAGCAATCGACCCCGGGCGCCTACGAATACGCTGCGCATCGACGGTCATCGAATTTTATGGGCATCCTCTACCTCGTCGCTACGCCAATCGGCAACCTGGAAGACATTACCTTGCGCGCTCTGCGCATCCTCAAAGAGGTGGCGTTGATTGCGGCAGAAGATACACGCACGGCTCGCCATCTCCTGTCTCATTTTGAAATCGCAACCCCGGTCACGTCCTATTTTGAGCACAACAAGCTCGAGAAAATAGAAAACATCCTCGCCGCGCTCGAGCGCGGCGACGTGGCGGTGATTTCAGAAGCCGGAATGCCCGGGCTCTCCGACCCCGGTTACGAGCTCGTCCGCGCGGCGCTCGAGCGCGGTGTCCGCGTGGTGCCGGTCCCGGGTCCCAGTGCGCTTGCAACCGCCCTTGTCGCATCGGGCTTGCCCACCGATCAATTCATTTATCTCGGTTTCTTGCCGCGTCAAAAGAGTGCGCGCCGAAAACTGTTGCGGTCGGTGGCAAAAGAGCCGCGCACGCTCATTGCTTACGAAGCGCCGCACCGGATACGCGACGCATTGGACGATATCGCCGAAACAATGGGCGACCGTCCCATTAGTATCGCGCGCGAATTGACCAAGCTGTATGAAGAGTTCTTTCGCGGTCGCGTGAACGAGGCACGCGAACATTTCGAGGCGCATGAGCCGCGCGGTGAATTTACACTGGTCATCGCCGGCAAATCGGGAGAACTGGAGGTTCAGGACTCGGACGGGGACTCCACCTGGGATGATGCGCGTGTCCTTGCAGCCATCCGGGACCTGCTGGCGACGGGACTGGCACGCACCGAAGCCGTCAAGCGTGTGGCAAAAGCATCCGGGCGGGACCGGCGCGAGGTCTATCAATTGGCAATTGGCAATTAGATGGGCGACAGACAATGTTGCCGGCGCCCGGCGGGAGTGCTATACTGACGTTGTGCTCCGGGTGAAAGTGGCAACTCTGCCCGACACCGCTTTTCGTAAATTGCTGAGGTATGTATGTCTGACGAGAGCGTGCAGGTCAAACCGGATATCATTGCCGCCATCGGCAATACACCCCTGGTCCGTCTCAATCACGTCACCCGCGGCATCAAGGCAAGGATCCTGGCAAAACTCGAATTTCTGAACCCGGGCGGCTCGGTCAAAGACCGGATCGGCATTGAAATGATCGAGGCGGCAGAGCGCGAGGGGAAACTTCGCCCCGGCGGAACGATTGTAGAAGCCACCTCCGGAAATACCGGGGTGGGGCTGGCGATCGCAGCGGCGGTCAAGGGTTATCGCTGTATCTTTGTTATGCCCGACAAGATGAGCGAGGAAAAAGTGCGCCTGCTCCGCGCGTATGGAGCGCGCGTGATCGTGACCCCCACGGCCGTCGAGCCCGACGACCCTCGCTCGTACTATTCTGTTTCCAAACGAATGGTCGAAGAGACGCCGAACTCGATCCTCGCCGGACAGTACTGGAATCCCGCGAACCCGGCCGCGCATTACAAGACTACCGGTCCTGAAATCTGGGAGCAGACCGGAGGGCAGATCGATTACCTTGTCTGCGGCATGGGCACAGGTGGGACCATTACCGGCACCGGCAAATACTTGAAGGAGCAAAATCCTAATGTTCAAGTCATCGGGGTCGATCCGGTGGGCTCCCTGTTGTATGATACGTTCAAAGCGGGCGGCAAGGTCCCGACCGGCGCCTTCCCCAAGGTCTACAAGATCGAAGGGATCGGCGAGGATTTTCTTCCGACCTCGCTCGATTTCCAATACGTCGACGACGTCGTCCAGGTCGGCGATCAAGAATCCTTCCTGATGGCGCGGCGGCTCGTTCGCGAAGAGGGTTTATTCTGCGGCGGGTCGAGCGGCACCGCCATGGTGGGCACGCTTCAAATCGCCCGCCGACTCCCCCCGGACAAGACGGTCGTGGTCATCCTGCCGGACTCGGGCTCGCGCTATCTCAGCAAGATCTTTAACGACGACTGGATGCGCGAGAATCGCTTCCTCGAATATCCTTTGGCAGATGGTCGCGTGGACGACATCTTGCGCCAGAAGGCCATCCAGATCGTCCTCGCTCATACGACCGATACGAAAAACGACGTGATCGCACGCATGAAACAGTACGACATTTCCCAGTTGCCGGTCATTGGCGATGAGGGCGGGTACGCCGGGATGGTGACGGAACTCGACATTCTAAACCATCTTTTGCGCGTGGAACAGCATGACCCGAATGAAACCATCTCGGACATTATCAGCCAGGATGCCGCCGCCGTGGTTGGACCCGATACGCCGCTCGGCGCACTGTCCGAGATCTTTGGCTCTGGCAAGGTCGCCGTCGCGCTGGAAGACAGCCAGGTAGTCGGAATTGTGACCAAAATCGACCTGATTGACTACCTGGCAGGAAGGTCAAAGTTGCGGTAACGAAACCCCGGGAGTGGGGTTTAGACTGTCATAGTTGCGCTTTATCAATGGAATCTTCCCAAAATCCCAACGACGCGCCATCACCCGGAACTAACGAGAGCAGGACCGATCTCGAAACGAGTTTGGCTTCCCAGCCAGCCTCAATCACCGGCATTCAACCGTCCGCCACCAACTCGCTCTCCGTGGCAACGCCCGCCACCCCACAGGTCCCGAGTGGGGTCCGAGGGAGGGCAGTTGTTGCAGGCGGCGTGTGGATGATGGTCCTGGCACTGTTCCTGCTACTGTGCGGCTTGTGCTGGATCTTGCCTTACGTTATCCTGCCATTCACTTCCGGACCATCTGACAATCCCATCCAGGCGAATGTTATCATAGGTTCCGCGGCAGGATTTGGGATTCTTTTGGGCACAGTCCTCCTCTGGCAAGGCTGGAACGCCGCGCGGGGACGTGCTTCCCTCCAAGCGGCAAGGGCATTCCCTCCGGTCATCGCCATTGTCTTTGCATTCATTGGCGCCGTTCTGCTCGGAGTGGGGTCGCTCGCCGTTCCTGTCATATCCGCCCTGGTGTTCCCGCCCTGGCATTTTGTTGCGGCGGTGTTGCCTCCCCTCGCGTTGCTGGCGTACGGAGCACATCGATTGGGGAGAAACTCGGGTCTACGGGCGCTGGTAGTCTCTTTTAGTTGGGGCGCGCTCGCGGCGACGACGCTGGCTTTTATTCTCGAAATGATCGTCGCCGTGGTCCTCATCGTTATCGCAGCTGTCATCATATCACGTCTCCCCAACAGCCGCGCGCTTGTCGATCAAGTGCAAGCGCAGCTTCGATTTGCCCAGCGGACGCAGGATTTTTCTGCCATTGCGCAGTGGCTTTCGAATCCCGCCGTCCTTGCGGCTCTGCTCCTCTACTTTGCGGTGATCATTCCGCCCATCGAAGAAGCCGTCAAAGCCCTGGTCGTCGCTTTCGCCGATCCGCGCCGGACGGGCAAAGCAGAGGCGGTATTGTGGGGAATGGGCGCCGGTGCAGGGTTTGCCATGGTCGAAACCTTATTTAATGGCGGCGCGTCTTTGACGGCGTGGGCGCCGCTCATCTTGCTCCGAGTAGGCGCGGCGATTGTACACGTCGCAAACGGCGCTCTCATGGGACACGGCTGGTATGCTGCGCGTGTGGAAAGGAGGTGGGGGCAACCTTTGCTCGCGTACGTGGTCTGCGTGGTTTATCACGCAGCCTGGAATGCTGTGGCGATTAGCACGAGCAACACCACGTTCGATCCAACGCGAGGACCGGTCGCACTGACGGGTTCTGGACTGATCGCCGTCTTGGGGCTGCTCACCCTGGTCGTCCTGGCGATGTTGGGATTGTTGTGGATCGTTCGTACCGTAAGACAAACGTACCGTCAGACGGTCGCCTAGCCGTGGTCCCGTCATCCGGCTATGGCTGTCCCTGACAGGAAAGGAGACGGCGTGATCCAGATCGTTACCGACTCATCCGCCCATCTGCCGCCTGATCAACGGCAGGAACACGACATTGCGGTCGTGCCGCTGAAAGCAATTTTCGGCGACAAGGTGTATCGCGATGACATCGACTTGACCAATCAGCAGTTTTACGAGATGCTGCCGAAAGCCAAAGTGCACCCGACCACCTCCCAGCCTTCGGCCGGTGAGTTCATCGAGGTGTACCGTCCTTTGCTGGAGGCAGGCAAGGACATTGTATCGGTGCACCTGTCGAGTAAGTTAAGTGGGACCTACGCATCGGCCTGCGCCGCCAAGACGGAACTGGAAACCCAGTTCAAAAAGGCACTGCCGATCACCATTGTCGATACGCCGTGGGTCTCGTTGGCACTGGGAATGTTGTGCATCGCCGCCGCGCAAGCGGCGGAGGCGGGAAAATCGCGCGAGGAAGTTGCCGCGATTGTGAACGCGCTCATTCCAAAACTTAATATCATCTTCGTCCTCGATACGCTCGAATACTTGCGGCGTGGCGGTCGGATTGGCGGCGCCAGAGCCATGCTCGGGACGTTGCTGAACGTCAAGCCATTGCTGCAGTTGGAGGATGGGCAAGTGGAACCATTGGAGCAACCCCGCTCCAGAACGAGGGCGCTGAGGCGCCTGTTAGACATCCTGGAAGAGCGCGTCGATCACCGGCCCCTGCACATCGGGGTCTTGCACGCGGTGGCGCCGGAAGAAGCGGGCGCCCTGGAAAAGCAGATTCGAGCAAAATTCCCCGTCAAAGAGTTCCATACGGCAGAGATCGGTCCCGTGATCGGAGTGCATACGGGCCCGTGTGCCGTGGGGCTTGCGTTCTACACGGATTAGCAGTCGCAAGTCATCGCCGAGAGCGGATGACTGGCGAGTGCTCATCCGCAGCAAGCGGTGGCTTGCGAAAGGGACGATCGCCCGGGCGACCTGGAACGCAACCCTTTGCGCCGTGGGGTGTTCTAGAAGATAGGACACCTTCACTCGTAGTCGACTGCACGTGAAGACGGCGAACCGGCGCGTGATGGAGTGGGTGTGTCTGAATCCGAAGAACAACTTATCGAACGCGCCAAGCAGGATGCTGACGCGTTCGGTTCGTTGTATGAACGCTACGTCGACCGCATCTATAATTACATCTATTACCGGACTGGGGACGTACACGAAGCGGAGGACTTGACCGCGCGCGTATTCTATCGAGCGCTCGGGCATATGGAAGATTATCGCCAACGTGGCGCGCCATTTGCCGCCTGGCTGTACCGTATCGCACACAATCTGGTGGCGAACTGGCACCGCGACCGGAGCCGCCGCAAGGATGTCCGGCTGGACGATATCGTGGCAGTGGCCGAAAAGCGGGAGGGCCCGGAACACCGCGCGGAGCAGGATGAAGAGGCACGCGTGCTGCTGGGCGCGATGGGCAAACTGCCCGCCGAGCGGCAGCAGTTGCTGATACTTAAATTCGTAGACGGCATGTCCAATGCCGAAATCGCGAGGGTGATGGGGCGCAGCGAGGGAGCGATCAAGTCGCTGTACCACCGCACGCTGATCGCGTTGCGCGATGATTTGAAAACGCGTGGTCTATCTTAGCTCTGTTGGCTGGAGTGAAAAGTGAAACTCAAAGTCGTCACAGATTCCACTTGCGATCTTCCTGCGCGTTATTTCAAAGAGTATGATATCGCCGTGGTGCCCGTCAACATCCAATTCGGAAATGAGACTTTTCTGGACGGCATCACCATTGATCACAAGACCTTTTATCAGAAAATCAATGAGTTGGGTGAGATGCCCAAGACCTCGCTGCCCTCTGTCGGTCAGTTTGCTGAAGTGTATCGGGATTGGGCGCGGCAGGGCTATGATACGATACTATCATTGCACATTACGGCGGTGCTTAGCGGTGTGATGAATGCGGCCCGGTTGGCCGCCCAGGAAGTTGCCGGCGAGATCAAAGTGATTCCGTTCGATACCCTCTCGGGATCCGCGGCGGCGGGGTTTATGTGTATCGACGCGGTGGAGAAGGCGCGCTCGGGAGGGACGCTGGAGGAAATCCTTGAACACCTGAAAGAGGTGGCTCCCCGGGTGCGGATTTCCTTGACACTTGCCACGCTCCGGTATGCCGCGATGAGTGGGCGAATCAGCAACCTGCAGAGCCTGCTGGCATCCGTTTTTAACATCAAACCGGTCGTGTGTGTGCACGATGGACATCTGATCCCGGAAGGGCGTTTCCGCTCGCGCCAGGCGGCGATTGCCCACATTGTGCAACTGACCGAGCAGGCCGCCGGCCAGATGCCGGTCAAATTGGCCGTGCTGCACGCCCAGGCAGAGCAGGACGCCGAGGCACTGCTCGCACAGATCAAGCCGCGGGTGAATTGGGTCGACTCTTTTCTAGGAGACCTGACGACTTCTATCGCCGTGCATTTTGGGCCCGGAGCGGTCGGAACGGTCGTCTATCCTGTGGTCGGTAAAGAGGTGAAATGAGTATTGATTCGATGACGGAGATATTGTCAGCGCACGCGGATGAGTTAAATAGCGGAAAACAGATCCACAAAGAAACGTTTCTCGCGCTTTTTCCAGGGGAACCCAGGGAACTGGAATCTTTGCTGGATGTCGCCGCGCGCGTCAAACGAGTGCTCAAGCCGGTCAAACCCGAACCTGCATTTCGCGCTCGCTTGCACAACGGACTCCTCCTGGCCGCGCATCACCAACGCGCACGGAGGGTCCTCGTCGAAAAACAGGGTGAGCCGCAGTGGGGTTGGCTGCTGGGAGCCGCGGCCATCGGCTCGGCGGCGGGGTTGATCGCGGTCGTAATGCGGTCCCGCGCCGAGCGCGGGCAGGAAAGCCGGACTGCCGCGGTCGCGCCGCAGCAGTAAGAGCATACATACGGTGCAGTACAGTAAGTCAGCAGGAATCCTTCATTACGCGAATTGTTCCCCGCGCTTGATCCGCTTGCCAATCGGCGGGTGATCGTACAACAGGAATTCTACCCACGCTTCCGGTTCCAACTCCGACAGGTTTTGGTTCGCCAGTTTCTCCATCGCGCCTACAAAAGCGGACGCGTTGTGCGTGGTCTCCAGCGCATAATCATCCGCCAGTGATTCACGCCAGCGCGAGTAGGCATTCCCCAGAGGCATCGTGATAAAACCAAAAGCGCCGAGCGCGAGCCCGAAAAGGGGAAACGCGGCAAGGTCCGCAATTCCCTCGTAGTGGAGTTGCGCCACGCCCCATCTGAGGAACAGGTCCGCAAGATAAAACCCGACGAGCGTGATGATCGATTGCACGACGAGGCTCCAGCCGATATCGTGATGGACTTGGTGTCCCAACTCGTGCGCCAGAATGGTTTCAATTTCGTCGTGCGTATAGTCCCGGTAAAGCGTGTCCCCCAGCACGATACGACGGGTGTTGCCAAGCCCCATGAGTGCCGCATTCGCGGCGGTCGTTTTCTCCGAGAGCATCATCGTATAGACGCCGCGGACGCGCGTTCTGGCGCGGGTCGCGAGCTCCGTCAGGCGCCGGACCAGTTCCGCGTCTTCCAGCGGCTTGAATTTATAGAATATGGGCATGATCAATACGGGCGCGAGGTTCGCGAGGACGATACTGAACAGGATCATGAAACCGCTTGCCCACAACCACCATGTATCCGGCGCCATGCGTAAAAGAGCATAAATCACCTCTATCACGAGACCGCCGAGCACCAGGCTGAGAGCCACACCTTTCAGCGCGTCTTTGAGCCACTCGCGCAGCGATTGTGTCGCAAGTCCATAGCGATGCGGGAGCACAAAGCCGCTGTAATACGAAAGCGGGAAAAAGGTCAGTTGATAGGCAATGAGGGCGACGACGAAATACACAAAGGTCGCCAGCCAGACATCGCGCGTGATCGTCAGAACCATTTCATCAAGCCAGACGTTCAACCCCAGCCCCATCACGACAACGAGCGCCAGACCGGTCAGAATGAGGTCGAGCGCGAAAAGGCGATGCCGTATCCGCGCGTATTCCCTGGCTCGCTTTTGACGTTCGGGATCAATGGGCATATTGGGCTATCCCACCATCGGCGAAATCAGCCTGCCAATAATGTACGTGACCACGGCTTCACCCAGACCGACGACGGTCATTTCGGAGCCGCTCTTCCACCAACTGCGACCCGTGACGATCACTTTGGACGCCCCTACGACAAAGTGCGCCAGGGTGCTGATGACAAAGGAGGTCGCCAGCGCCGGAATGCCGCTGAGAAAGAAAAAGGGCAAGACGGGAATAAAGGCGCCGAGCGCCGTACTGAGGCTCGCACTCACCGCTGCCCGCCATGGGTTAGGGAAAGTGGCTTCGCTCAGTCCAAGCTCTTCGTGCGCGAGCGTTTTCAGCATTTGCTCTGGTTGTTCTGCCAAACGTTCGGACAACAGCTTGGCTTCGTCGGGCTTGAACCCCTTGAGTTCATAAAACAACTGCATTTCTTCACGCTCTTGCTCGGGGTCCATTTCGATCTCGCGGCGCTCGCGGCCCATCTCGGCTTCGTAGACCTCGCGCTCTGACTTGGTCGCGAGATAGGCGCCACTGCCCATCGAGAGGGCAGATGCAATGGCAGTGGCAACTCCGCTTAAAAGAACGAATTCAGTGCGCACGCTGGTCGCTCCTGCCACTCCGCTCACCACTCCAAAGGCAGCGCCCAATCCATCGTTGATCCCGTATATCGCCTGGCCGATCCAGCCCCCTCCGCGGACATGCCACTTTTCTCGCTTCATCAGCGTGTCCAGTTGCGCCTGAGCTCCGGCTGGTTGGGTCATGTCATTCATCAGGCGCCGGTGGGCTTTCTCTTCCGTTTGCGTGGCCTGCACGGCTGCGCGGTCTTTCTCCTCTTTGGTTGAGGCAGCCAGGGCCTGATAGGCGGCAATGTCACTTTCCTCGGTGGACTCGATACTGCGCATCGCGCTCTCTGTCCCCGCCTGTACCAAGACCCATCGTCGCGCCCTCTCCACAAGAGACTCGCGGAATTCAGGTGGTTCGCTTCCTAATTCTCTTAGCCGGGCTTGCCACTTGGCCGCGTGTCGTTCTTCGGCATCGGCCAGGCGGTCCAAAACGTCACGCTGCTCCGTCGTGTGAGCACTCCGCGCCAGATCACGATAAGTTTTGGCTCCGGCAATCTCACGTTTCCAGGCCGCTTTCAACCCATCGATTAGCTTGCCGCGATCGTCCATGCTCGTACCCCTCGCTATTTTTGCTCCCTGTACCATTCTAACGTTCGACGCAACCCTTCTCGCACGTCCACCTTGGGAGCATATCCGAGCACTTTTTTCGCGCGTTCGAGATTGGCATGCGAATGGCGCACATCTCCGGCGCGTTCCGGTCCATAGTGGGCTGGCAGATTCTGATTCGTCACTTCATTTAGCATCTTGAGGATTTGGTTTAGTGTCGTTCGTTCGCCGTACGCAATGTTCAGCAAAGGCGAGTGGTCCAGGGGTGCCTCTGCCGCCAGCAAGTTCGAAAGTACTACATTCTCGACGTACGTAAAGTCACGCGATTGCTCGCCATCGCCATAAACGGGGTACGGTTTGCCCTCCAGCGCACAGGTGGTGAATTTGGCAATGACACCGGCATACTGTGTGGTCGGGTCCTGCCGCGGTCCAAACACATTGAAATAACGCAATGAGACGGTCGAGAGCCCGTACAACTGTGTGAACACTTTCATGTACTGTTCGCCCGCGAGTTTTCCGATGGCGTAAGGAGAAAGAGGGTCGGGCGTCATCGATTCCTCTTTGGGCAATGCGGCCGCATTGCCATACGCGGCCGACGAGGCGGCATAAACGACACGTCCCACGTTGGCATCCCTCGCGGCGACGAGGACGTTCAAGGTTCCGGCGATATTGACCTCATTACTTTCCAGAGGATTTTTCACCGAACGTTCCACAGAAGGCAGAGCCGCCTCGTGAAAAACGACGTCGACATTCCGCACAGCCGTCCGCACGGTGGTCAGGTTCCGCACGTCACCTTCCATCAGTTCAATGTCGTTGGCGACTTGACCCAGGTTGTCTCGCCGCCCGGTGGCAAAATTGTCAAGCACCCGGACTTGAAATCCCTGTTTCAACAAACCTTCCGCCAGGTGAGACCCGATGAACCCGGCGCCACCCGTCACGAGAGCGCGTTTCATAAACGTATTCTCCAATCAATTTAGGATTCAACCAGAGCCGTTCCCGAGAGACAAAGACCCTTATGAATGCATAAATGCTGAAACTATTTGCCCCAATCCCGGTCGTAAAGAAAATCGATCCCGATCGTTCGAGCGCTGATTTTCGCGACAATCGGGGGCACGCGTTTGAACTGATTGCGCTGTACCAGATCGACAATCCGGTTGACGACGCGGGCCGGAAATCCCAGGGCGACCACCTCGTCCACACGGCGGCGCTCGTCGACGAGGTGATACAAGATCGCGTCCGCCTCGTCGTAGGTAAACCCTAACTCGCCTTCGTCGGTCTGTCCCTGCCACAAGTCCGCGCTGGGGGCCTTGTCGATAATCCTTTGCGGCACGCCAACTTCGCGGGCGAGCTGGCGGACCTGGGCTTTGTACAGGTCCGTGATGGGTTGGATGGCGGCGGCGTTGTCCCCGAATTGGGTGGTATAGCCGAGCAGTGCTTCCGTCTTGTTTGAGGTGCCTATGACGAGTCCATGGAATTCTTCAGACAAGTCATACACGACGATCATCCGCATACGCGCCATTACATTGCCGCGGCGGCGCGCGTTATCGCCTACATGCATAGTGAGGTATGGCTCCACCATCGGCGTGATTTCCACAACGCGGGATTGGATTCCCAGCTGCTTGACCACCAGCTCGGCATCGGCGCGGCTCTCCGGATTACTGGTGCGGTAAGGCATCATGACGGCGAGCACATTGTCCGGTTGGAGTGCTTCGGCGGCGAGAAAAGCGACCAGCGCCGAATCGATCCCGCCGGACAAGCCGACGATCACGCGCGAAAATCCAACCCGGGTCACTTCTGTCCGGATAAAGTCGACGATCATCTTCCGCGCGAGATCGGCGTTGATTTGCAGAGGAGCAAGAACGGGATTCATCATTTCAGCTCTGGCACATCGGAAATGGAGTTCATTCGTCCAGTTTCTGTTTTGCCACCCGGCCCAACTCGTGGCGGACCAACTCGCGCTCTTCGTCACGCAGAGTGGGAAGTTTCAGCCGCGCCCGCCGGAGCGCGTCGCTGTCGATTTCGGTGATCACGAGAGCCTCTTCGAATTGGGGGCCGATGGTGATCATCTTGCCTTCCGGATCGAACACACCACTTCCCCCCCAGAATGAAACACCGTCCTCAACACCCACTCGATTACAGTACAAATTAAAGGTTGTGGTCAATTCCGAATAGGTCCGCAGGAAAGAGTTCACGCTTACGGCGCTCGTCAGGTCCGATTCCGCCGGGATGCCATAGCCCGGACTGGCGGCAATATCGATCAGGAAATCGGCGCCGTCCATCCACAGCACGTACGGCGTCGAGATATGCCACGCGTCCTCACACACCATCATCCCCATCCGCCCCAGCCGCGTATCAAAAGCCCGGAACGAGTCGCCTCGGGCAAAGAAACGGGCGTCGTCAAATAAACGATAAGTAGGCAGGTATACCTTACGATGAACGTGCACGACTTGACCGCCGGACAAGTACGCCGCCGAAATGAAATAGCGATAACGCCGGTCGCGTTCCGCAAAACCGACGACCACGTCGACGTTATGACTCGCAGCCAACAGGGGACCCAGGTGCGGATCGTCCGGGCTGGCGCAGGCAGCGACGTTCGTCACGAGGTCTTTGAGATAATAACCGGTAAGTGCCAGTTCCGGGAAGATGATGAGATCGGCTTGCCGGCCCTGTGCCTCCGTGACGAGGTCGAGCATGTGTTTCAGGTTGGCGTCTACGTCGCCCAGGCGCGGAGCGAACTGGGCCAATGCGAGTCTGAATTTCATTGAAAAGATCCATATAGCGGCAGGCGGATTTAGTCTGCCCCCCATTATACCGCGAGCCGAGAGGATTAGCAAAGCACTTTAACTTTACATTGGCAACATGGGTTTTGGGGGACCACTCTCTCGACGATAACTCAGTCCCACTTTAATGCCATTTCCGGACGGGCTTTAATGAATCCAACCCACCAGGTCTCGAAATCCGGAGCAGATTCTTACTCCCGGAACCACCCGCTATCGTTTCGCGCAATTGAGCCATTTCACAGATCTCGATAAACCCTATTGACATTGACCTTGGACAGATGTACACTGAAAACGGTTGTGATTTCAGTGGGCGAAAGGGGGCGAGAACCGATACATCATTCAATACGTTGAATGCATTACTGCGACCGCGATAAAAAGAACGCCGTTGTTATTTTGAAAGTCAGGGCCCCATGGGTCCCCATTTCCGTTCCCGCTTATCGAGGGACGGCAACAGTCAAGGAGGCAGTATGCGCAGAATCATTTTCGCTGTTGTTATTGTTCTCGCACTATTGTTGCTGACGCACGCAACCACCGGGACCGCCTTGGCAGGTGCCCCCGCCTATCACTGCGTACAACCCGGCGAGACCATGACCTCGATTGCCGGAAGGTACGGAGTAAGTACCTGGTCGCTGGCGTATGCAAACGGAGTGTGGAATCCCAATTGGATTTACGTAGGGCAGATGCTGGTCATTCCGACGCCGACCTACTGCTACGCCTGCGGCTATCACCCGTACTATCCGGTCAAGTATTATCCACGTCCCACCTACGGTTGCTACCATTGGGTCCAATACGGCGATACGATGCTCGGCATCGCCGCCCGGTATGGTGGTAATGCCTGGACTATCGCCCGAGCCAATGGTATCTACAACCTGAACTGGATCTACGCCGGTCAAAGACTCTTTATCCCCGGCTGCAACTAGGGTCACCGGCCGCGCACGAGTGGACGTAAAAAGACGAGGGCTCGCCGAGTCCTCGTCTTGCTTTAGAATTGGTCTCCTTCCCTTTGCACGACTGGAGGAGCAGAAGGAGCAGTCGGTCGTGCGCCCCTCAACAGTATCGCCACTCCAATCCCCAAGAACACGGCAGCCACTTCAAATGGCGCATAGACGCCCATCCTCTCCCACAGCACTCCACCCAACGATGGTCCCACCGCAAATCCAATCCCTTGCACCGTTGCCACGGCGCCCAGGAAAAATCCCCGCGCCGTGGAGGGGATCCAATCCATGACCAGCGCATTCCAGGCAGGCGCGAGCAAGGCATAGCCGATACCCGCCAATGTCGCGCCCGCGGATACGATCAACGGGTCTGTGC